>NZ_SCTN01000214.1 GCF_004297345.1 Aquabacterium sp.
CACGGCCTCGGCCGTACACCACGTGAACGATGCGGAAGCGCCGTCCGATGATGAAAGCGCGGCGGAACAGGCCCTTGACCTGCTCGGGCGTGGCATTGGTGGCCACGTCGAAGTCCTTGGGGCGGTGCCCGAGGATCAGGTCGCGCACGGCTCCGCCGACGATATAGGCTTCGTAACCGGCGTCCTGCAGGGTTTCGACGACCTTGCGGGCACGGTCATCCACGAGCGCCGGGTCGATGCCGTGCTCGCTGGCGGGCACGTCCACGCGCTTGCCGGTGGGGATGCGGGGCGCCTTGGCGCTTTTGCCTCCTGAGGCGCCTGCGCGCTTGGCCGGGGCTTTACCCAGGATCTTGTCTATCAGGCTTTTGATCATGCAAACAGTCTAAGGATGCGCCAGCCACGTTCATGGGCGACGGCTTCCAGCGCAGGGCTGGGGTTGGTGGCCACCGGGTCGTTGGCGCGTTCCAGCAAAGGCAGGTCGTTGGGGGAGTCGCTGTAGAAGCTGACGCGATCGAAATCCGTCAACTGGCGACCCTGTTGAGCCAGCCATTGTTCCACACGTGTGATTTTGCCCTCTCGGAAGGACGGCACGCCATCGATATCGCCGGTCACGCGCCCCTGACTATCCCTGACGAGCTTCACTGCCAGCAGTTCGGACACGTCAAAGGCGTCGGCGATGGGACGCGTCACGAATTCGTTGGTGGCCGTGACGATGGCGATCAGATCGCCCTTGGCGCGGTGCTGCTCGACCAGTTCGATGGCTTGCGGCTTCATCGCCGGGAAGACGACTTCGTCCATGAAAGCCTGCTGCAGCGCCTGCTGGCCCGCCACATCCATCTCGCGCCAGATGCTGGTCGTGAACTGGATGTACTCGCCCAGCACCAGGGTGCCATTGCAGTACTGCTGGTAGAAGCCGTCGTTGCGCTGGCGGTACTCGACCGCGTCAGCCAGCCCTTGGCGGATCAGAAATTCACCGAACTCGTGATCGGAGTCCAACGGCAACAAAGTGTGGTCCAGATCAAACAGACAAAGGTTCATGCGGTCTCCAGGGCCAGCATTTGTTTCAACAGGGGCACGGTGACCTCGCGTTTTTCAGCCAGTGCGAAGCGGTCAAGCCGGTCCAGCAGGCTCATCAAAAAGCCCAGGTCACGGCTGTAGCGCGTGAGCAGGTAGCTCACCACGCCCTCATCCAGCGCAATGCCACGGCGAGCGGCCTCATGGTGCAAGGCGGCGCGCAGGCCACCTTCGTCCAGCAGGCTCAAGGCAAAGGTCAGACCCCAGCCAAGCCGGGTGCGCAGGTCATCGCGCACAGGCAGATCAATGGCTGGCACGCTGCCCGCCGCCAGAATGAGCAAAGGCCCGCTGCCGCGCTCGTCAAGCTGGCCGCTGGCCTGCGCCGCCAGCGAACTGGCCGATTCGATGAAGAGGTTGAAGGCCAGGTGCTGATGGTCTTCGCCCAGGCGTTCGCATTCGTCGATCACAGCCAGCGTGGGCATCATGGGATCGGGTGCGTCCCACATCTGGCAAGTTTGCGCATTCAGCCAGATCGCGCCAAAGCCCATCGACAAGGCCCGCTCGACCATGGCGCGCAGCAAATGTGTCTTGCCTGCGCCAGACGGGCCCCAGATGTAGGCGGGCGACACGGTGCCATCCACATGCGGCCAGGCACGCAGCCAGGCCATGAGCGCCTCGTTGCCACCCACGACGAAATCATCCAGGCCCTGCATGACAGCGGGCCCCAGGTCCAGCGGGATCTGGCGCATCGAGGTGCGTGGAGCCGGGCGCTCGGCCACGGTATCGAACATCGTCACGTCGCGGCCCTACTCACAAGCATTCTGGGCCAGGAAAAAGTCGCTGGCCTGGTAGGCACGCAGCAATCGGCGGCCCAGCAAGGTCAGAAAGGCTGCCATGGGCAAGGCCACAATCACGCCCCACAGCCCCATCCAACGGCCAAACAGCATCAGGGCCAGGATCACACCCAGAGGATGCAGGCCGATGCGTTCACCAACCAGGCGTGGCGTCAGGAAGAAGCTTTCGATCACCTGCCCCAGGCCATAGACCACCGCGATGGCCACCACAGGCGATGTGGCCTCAGCGTTGCCCACACCGAACTGCAGCAAGCCGGCCAGCGAGGCTAGCACCAGGCCCAGTCCGTAGCCAAGGTAAGGAATGCAAATGGCCAGGCCGGTGAACACCCCGATCGGCAACGCCAGATTGAAGCCAAACAGGCTCAGTCCAACGCTGTAATAAGCCGCCAGGATCAACATGACCAAGGCCTGGCCACGCAGGTATTGGCCCATCAACTCGTCGCACTCGGCCATGATGTCATGGGCCAGGGGGCGCCAGCGGCCAGGCAAGAGACCGCGGAATCGGCCCGTTAAAGACGCCCAATCCAGCAGCCAGTAGAACGCCAGCATGGGCACCAGCAAGGCCAGGCCGGCCAGCGTCATCAGGCTGCTGCCACCGATGAGGAGAGATGTCCAGAGCGTGCTGCTCCACTGCGCCGCATGGCTTTGAAGCAGCTTGACCAACTCGGCCTTGAGCGCGTCCACAGTAGTTGGCAGCTTGACGCCCCATTGGCTCAGCAGCGGCGCCACCTTGCCCCAGATCGCCACCAGCAGATCCGGCAACTGATCGCGCAAGGCCGGCACCAGTTGCGACACGATGGGCACCAGCAAAACGAGCAGCGTGGCCACGACCAGCGCCAGCAAGACCAGGCAAATCGCCACGGCCACCGCCCTGGGCACACGCCAGCCAACCAGTTTGTCCACCGCCGGATGCAGCGCATAGGCCAGCACCAGACTGATGACAAAAGGCGCCAGCACAGCGGCATGCCACCACAGCACGCCAGTCAAGGCAGCTGCAGCGAGCAGGCTCCAGATCGGTTTGAGGGGGTGGGCAGGCGCTTGGGTCATGGACGGGGGGATTTTATAGACCTCCCCGTCTCCTTGACGTCACAACGCAGATCAATTCTTGCGGCCGTAAACCGACACCCGCGCCGCCTCCAGGGCTTGCTCCAGTTTGATCTGGTCGCGCTGGCTCTCGGGTTTGGCCTGAAAATCAGCCAGGATGGCGGCCTCGCGGCGCTTGTATTCCTTCAACAGCCCCGCATCACGTGTCTGCTGCTCGGCGTCTGGCTGGGGCGCAGCAGCGTTCAAGGCGGTTTGCGCCTGCTCCACCTTCTGCTTGCGCAGTTCTTCGTTGGGCTCGAGATCGGCCCACAAGGCGGCCTCCAGCATGAGCGCCTCACCCATGGTCAACTCAGCTTGCTTCAGTCGATCCGGGATTTGTTCCAGCAAGCGCCTGGCCAATTGGTGACGCGTGCTCACGTCCGGGCTGTCCTGCAGGCTCTGCCACTGCTCGAAGCCCTTCTGGAAGCGCAGGTACTTCACCACCCGCTCCAGCTCGCTGCGCGGATTGGCGGTCTTGGACATCGCCTCCTTCAGCGCAGCCCAGTCTTCAGGTGTGAAATCAGACGGGCGCCCGTCTTCCATGATCCTGGGCGGCGCCAGCAAGGCCGAATCAACCCGTGCAGCGCCCTTGGGGGCCTCAGCTTTGACGGGAGGCACCGCCCTCGCGTCAGGCGGGGCCTCGGCCATCTGGGCCGCATGCGTCTGCCACCACCACGCTGCCACGCCCACACCACCACCCAGCACCATGGCCAGAACCCAGGTGCGCTGCCAGAGTTTGGGGTTTTCGTAAGTGATCATGGAAGAGGTGGCCTGCCAGCGGTTAACGGGAAGCAAACGAGATGCGCGGATTGTCCGCAAAGGATATCGCCTCTGATCATGGGACAAACCCCGGCGGGCGAACCAGCGTCACCTTGCCACTACACTTGCGCCCTGTTACGAGATGACTCACCAACGTAAAGCATGAACCTCTCCAGCCTCGACCCTCGCCTGCTTACCGCCATCGGCGCCGTCATCGCCTACCTGATTGGCTCCCTGTCGTTTGCAGTCATCGTCAGCCGCTTTTTTGGTCTGGCCGATCCGCGCAGCTATGGCTCGGGCAACCCCGGCGCCACCAATGTGCTGCGCTCGGGCAACAAGGCAGCCGCCATCCTGACGCTGCTTTTTGACGCCCTCAAAGGCTACATCCCGGTGCTCATTGCCCAGCACATGGGACTGGATAACCTCACCGTGACCGCAGTTGGCCTGGGCGCCTTCCTTGGTCACCTGTGGCCCGTCTTCTTCAAGTTCGAGGGTGGCAAAGGTGTGGCCACCGCAGCTGGCGTGTTGCTGGGCTTTTCGCCTGCACTGGGCGGCATGGTGCTGCTGGTGTGGCTGGCCATGGCTGTGGTATTCCGCTATTCCTCGCTGGCCGCCTTGACGGCATCACTGGCAGCGCCTCTTATTCAACTGCAGGCGCAAGGCTGGAGCCCTAGAGCCATGACCTTTGGCGTGGTCGTGATGAGCGCGCTGCTGATCTGGCGCCATGAGGCCAATATCCGCAAGTTGCTGGCCGGCCAGGAAAGCAAGCTGGGCCAGAAGGCCGCGCCGCCCAGCGCGCCATAAGCACCACGAGAACATGAACAAGCGCAGCAGCCCCGCCAACACCAGATCGCTCTGGTCTCTGGCCTTGCTGCTGGTGCTGATCGTGGGCGGCTCCAAGGCCTTCAACTGGTGGCAAGACACCCGTACAGCAGACCGCATCAAAGCCGGCCTGGGCCAACAGCGCATCACGCTCTACACGACGCAAACCTGCACCTTCTGCGTGGACGCCAAATTCTGGCTGCGCACGCACGGCATCACCTGGGATGAGTGCGATGTAGAACGCGACGCCAGCTGCAAGGCCACCTTCGAAGCGCAAGGTGCGCCAGGGACGCCAATCGTGCGCGTAGGCGGCCACTGGTACCTGGGCTTTGATCCCAACTGGATTGCCGAAGCGGTGATCGCACCGGCACCCGCCGGTTCAGGCCATCAAGCTGCGTCCAGCCCCAAAGCTGACACGTCGCCCCGCCCCTGACGGATCACCTGGGCCTCGCCTTGGCTGAGATCAATGATCGTCGTGGGCTCCATCTGACACGCACCTGCATCGACCACCGCCTTGATGCGCTTTTGCAGGGCCTCGCGAATCTCGCTGGCGTCGTTGAGCGGCTCTTCGTGATCCGGCAGGATCAAGGTGGTGGCCAGAAGAGGTTGGCCCATCAGCTCCAGCACAGCCTGCGTCACCTTGTGATCCGGCACGCGCAAGCCAATGGTGCGGCGGGACGGGTGTGACACACGCCTGGGCACTTCCTTGGTCGCCTCCAGGATGAAGGTGAACGGCCCTGGCGTGGCCAGCTTCAACAGGCGATATTGCCGGTTGTCCACCCGCGCATAGTTGGCCAGCTCGGACAGATCCCGGCACAGCAAGCTGAGGTGATGGCGCTCATCGACACCACGGATGCGGCGCAACTCATCCACGGCAGCCTTGTCGTCCAGATGGCAGACCAACGCGTAACTAGAGTCGGTCGGCAAGGCGACAACACCGCCGCGATGCAGGATGTCCACTGCCTGCTTGAGCAGTCGGACCTGAGGTTGTTCGGGGTGAACTTCAAAAAGTTGGGCCATAGCCCTCTAGCCTACAGCGCCCGCAAGCATCTGCAAGGGCTTTTCCTTATGGATGCAACACGCGACTGGCCAAGGCTTCCCACACTGGCGTGACACGCCCCGGCAGATCCGGCAAGGTGCCCAGATCGGTGTGGCTTTCGGCCGGATCGTGGAAATCCGAGCCACGAGAGGCCAACAAATCGAACTCCTGGGCCATGTCGGCGTACTTGCCATACTCGGCCACGGTGTGGCTGCCAGTCACGACCTCCACACCCTGCCCACCCAAGGCCTTGAATTCGGTGAACAAGACGAACTCTTCATTGGGTGTGAAGTCATAGCGGCCAGGGTGGGCGATCACGGCCACGCCACCAGCGCCCACAACCCAGGACACGGCATCCGACAGGCTGGCCCAGCGGTGCTCGACAAAGCCCGGCTTGCCTTCGGTCAGGTAGCGCTTGAACACCTCGTGCGGATCGCCGCAGACACCGATCTCGACCAGATAACGCGCAAAGTGCGTCCGGGAAATCAAGTCGGGGTTGCCAACGTATTTCAAGGCGCCATCGAAGGCGCCAGGAATGCCAGCGGCGGCCAGGCTGGCCGCCATGTCGCGGGCGCGACGCTCGCGCCCACCTCGTGTATCAGCAAGCCCCTGCACCATGGCCGGATCCTGGGGATCAAAGCCCAAACCCACGATGTGCACGGTCCTGCCAGCGAAGGTCACGGAGATTTCCACGCCCGGCAGATAGGACATGCCCAAAGCTGCTGCCGCCTGCCTGGCGCGTTGCTGTCCACCGATCTCGTCGTGATCCGTCAAGGCCCACAACTCGACGCCATTTCGATGGGCACGATCGGCCACATCCTCCGGAGACAAAGTCCCGTCAGAGACGTTGGAATGACAGTGCAGATCGGCGTTCACGGCGTTCATCAAATGCATGGCAGTGATGCTATCAAGCTCACACTTTGTTGGCAGTGATACCGCAATTAACCCCACCGAGGGCCGGAACGCATCTGCGATGCACCCCATGCCTGCAGGCAAGCCAGCGTCAACTCACGCACAAGTTGCTCGTTCACCGGTTGGCGATAGCGCACCTTGATGTGTCGCATCCCTTTGCCTGCGCCATCCAGTTCGGGGAATTCGCCCACCAGCATCACGCCATTGAAGACCTGAAGGTGAGCGTGCATCTTGTGCAGCACGATGGCCATGACGTTGTCGCCATCGTTCATGAAGCACAGATTGCCCCATTTCACTTCCGGACGCAGGTGTGGCGCGGCGGCCAGAATGGCTTTATGCATGGCCTGAGCGGTATCGCGCTGCTCGGGCCGGAGACTGTCATAAAACGCGTTGATCAACGCGGGGGACTGAAGTGGTCGGCGCATGGGGGTAGGCCCAAAAAATTTACTACAACGACACCAATGCACATTCGACACCCCCTCCCTGAAGCCTCAAGGCCTCCGTGTGAATGCACAGCCCTTTTTCATGACCACCTTCTGCTTTTGTACTTCTGGCAGGGATGACTGTCTTTTGACAGATCCGTTTCAGTGGGATCACGTACCGGACGCGCCGCCCTGACAGGCGTTTGTATTGCGCTCGATGTTTCTGCCCAGATTGTAACAGACCGTAATGAACAGCCGCCCCACCAAAATGGTGGATACATCTGTTATCGGCGGGTCTGACTCAGGTCTTAGGCAGGGTCACGCCCGTTTGGCCCTGATATTTGCCACCTCGATCACGGTAGCTGGTCTCACATACTTCGTCACTCTCGAAGAACAGCACCTGTGCGCAACCTTCGCCTGCATAAATCTTCGCGGGCAGCGGCGTGGTGTTGCTGAATTCGAGGGTGACGTAGCCTTCCCATTCGGGCTCGAAGGGCGTCACGTTGACGATGATGCCGCAGCGCGCGTAGGTGCTTTTCCCCAGGCAAATGGTCAGCACATTGCGAGGGATACGGAAATACTCGACGGTACGGGCCAGCGCAAAACTGTTGGGCGGAATGATGCAGACATCGCTGTTGATATCGACAAAACTCTTCTCGTCGAAATTCTTGGGATCGACCACCGTGGAGTGGATATTCGTGAAGACCTTGAATTCCGGGGCGCAGCGGATGTCGTAGCCATAACTGCTCGTGCCATAGCTCACGATTTTCTGGCCATCGGCTGCCGCGCGAACCTGGCCGGGCTCGAAGGGTTCGATCATGCCGTGCTCTTCGGCCATGCGGCGGATCCAGCGATCTGACTTGATGCTCATGAGATGAATGCTCCTGTGTGACAGGCGTGATTGTGCTTGATGTCGCACGCGTCGTTTCGGACAGCCTCCCCCCTATGCAAAGGCGTTGATGCAGATCGATGCGCTGCGCGCACCAAGGCCGGGCAAGCACCAGATTGGACCGCATTGTGCGTGTGCACACCCCCTGCGCATGCTGGCATGAATTTCGCTTACCCAGCACATGAGCCGGTGCACACATGACACCAGCCAATCGCTGAGGTACTACATGACATCCTTCAAGACCTTTCTCAAGGCCGGACATGGGCCAACCCTGTTCGCCGCATTCCTCTACTTTTCGTTCTCCTGCTGCATCTGGGTCCTTAACGGCGCCATGGCACCGTTCATCACGGAAGACCTGAAGCTGACCGCTGCCCAGAGGGGGCTGATGTTGTCGGTACCCATTTTTGCGGGGGCCTTCATGCGCTTCCCGCTGGGCATCCTGGCTCAGTACGTGGGGCGCAAACCCGCTACGCTGGTCGAGATGGTCATGATCGCGGTGGCGATGTTGTTTGGCTACTTCTTCGTGCACACCTTCAATGACTTGCTGGCCATGGGTGTGCTGCTGGGCATTGCCGGCGCCAGTTTCGGCGTGGCGCTGTCGCTGGGATCCGGCTGGTTCCCCCCCAAGCACAAGGGCCTGGCCATGGGCCTGGTGGGCGCAGGCAATGTCGGTACAGCCGTATCCGTGCTGGTTGCGCCACCACTGGCCATGAAGTTCGGTTGGCAGACTGTGTATGGCCTGGCGGCGATCGCCATCTGCCT
The DNA here is from genome assembly GCF_004297345.1 of Aquabacterium sp. Taxonomy (GTDB): domain Bacteria; phylum Pseudomonadota; class Gammaproteobacteria; order Burkholderiales; family Burkholderiaceae_C; genus Aquabacterium. The sequence goes on from NZ_SCTN01000214.1 coordinate 8,557, forward strand.
GCCCATGATCGTGATGATCGTGTTTGCCAAGGAACCGCCTGACCGCGATGCCCACAGCACCTTCCGCGAGCACGTTGCCTGCCTGTTCGAAAAAGACGGCTGGGCCTTCAGCCTCATCTATGGCGTGACGTTCGGCGGCTTCATCGGCCTGACCTCCTTCCTGCCCAGCTACTACTACGATCAGTTCCACGTCAGCAAGGTGCAAGCCGGTCAGCTGACCATGCTGGCCGCTTTCATGGCTGCGGCGCTGCGCATCTTCGGTGGCTGGATCTCCGATCGCTGGGGCGGCGTCAACACACTGACCGTCGTGATCATCACGGTGGCCATTTCCCTGGTCTTGTGCGGCCTGGCTTCTGAATCGCTGACCGCCACCACGCTGCTGATGATGCTGTGCTTCGCAGCACTGGGTACCGGCAACGGCGCGGTGTTCCAGTTGGTGCCACTGCGTTGGCCCACCACGACGGCCATCGCCGGCTCCATGATCGGCGAGATCGGCGCGCTGGGCGGCGGCCTGGTTCCCAACGCCATGGGCCTGTCCAAGCAATACGGTGGCACTTACCTCTGGGGCTTCGTGACCATCGCCGTGCTGGCCGTGCTGTCACTGCTGATGATGCGCGTCATGCAGGTTCGCTGGACACGCACCTGGGCGGAAAAAGGCGGCCGCGCCCGCTCGCACACTGCTGCACCCGGCGCTTACGGCAAGACCGCAACAGCCGCCCGTTGAGCCCGGCAAAAGGGGCGCCGCCATCGCGCGCCCCATGTCTCGCCAGATCGACAAGACCATTTTCAATCAAACCGCCAGCCCAAAAGGTTGGCGTTGATCTGACCGTATCCCTGGTCAGCAGCCCTGGTGACATCTCGTCATGCCAGGGCTTTTTTTATGGTCCAGCGTGTCAGCCATGAGGCAAGAAGAGCAGCCAATAGGCCAGCAAGAAGTTGCACAACACCGAAACGGCCAGCGCGATCTTCCACATCGCTGCGGGATCGCGGGCCAGCAGCGGCGTTGACAAAGGCGCAGACAGCGGCCGTGATGCGCCACGCTCCAGCGCCAGCAGCAACTCTTCGGCTGTTTCAAAGCGCTGCCGCCGATCACGAGCCACTGCCTTCATCACAACGTGATCCAGCCAGATCGGCACATCGGGGCGCAAGCGGGAAGGCGCCCGGGGATCACGCCGGTAGCGCGCCACCTGATAGGGTTCGATCTCGCCGTAAGGCAAGCGACCGGTCAACCACTGGTACAGGGTCACGCCCAGCGCAAACAGATCGCTCTGCGCCGTGACACGCGCAAGCTCAGGGTCGTCCTCCCACTGTTCTGGGTTCATGTAGCTGGGGGTGCCGGCATGCAAGATGCGCACGCTTTCGGGCTCCTTGCCTGACAGGGCCACACCCAGATCAAGCAGACGCCATTGCCCATCATCACCCAGGTGGATGTTGTCGGGCTTGATGTCGCGGTGAATGACACCGAACTGGTGCAAGCGCCCCAATGCACGCACCACATTGGCAGCGGCGTCGACAACCTCTGTGACGGAGAATCGCTGCTGCGCCTGCTGCATGTCACCCAGCGTCTGGCCATCGTGCCAATCGAACAGGGCATAAAAGCTGGTGGCGCCCGGTAGTTCATGCACGCGCACCAGGCCGCGTGCGTCACGCTCAGTCACACGCGCGCCCAGCCAGGCCTCGTGCGCGAGCATGGCGCGCTCCTCCGGATCACTGGCGCGTGCTTCATGCAAGGTCTTGAGTGCCAGCACGGTGCCGTTGTCCTCGCGGCGAACCTTGTAGAGCCTGTGCACACCATTGGCGAAAACACAAGCCTCCACGCGCATGCCATCGATCAAATCGCCAACCTGCAACTTGTTCGGCACGGGGCGCTGCCGCGCCTGGCGCTCAGCGTCTTCCAGTCGAGCTGCCGCGAGCCCCTTCACGCGGATGACCAAAGCCGTGGCGTTATCTCGACCGTTGCTGGCCACAGCCTTGGCCACCAAGGCGTCGCTGGCCTCCTGCGCACTGCCCTGCCCGGCCAGGCTTTGCAGCACAGCATGCTTGAGCACGCCATGCACGCCATCGCTGGTCAGCACGAAGGTATCGCCGATCTGAACATCGCCCTCCAGATAGTCCACGCGCAAGGCGTCGTCCAGCCCGATGGCGCGGGTCAGGCCATTCTGGAACTCGAAAGGCCCCAAGGTGTGGTCTTGCGTCAAGGGCGTGCACTGCCCCGCACGCAGCAGGTACGCACGGGTGTCGCCCACGTGGGCCAGGGTGTAGCCATGCCCTCGAAGCACGATGGCCGTCAGCGTGGTCATACCGGCGGTGCCTCGGCCCTCAGGATCCTTCACGGCCTGCCGCCTGCGGTTATGGTCAGCCAGCCAGGCGTTTTGCGCAGCAATCAGGCGGTCCAGCGCCACGGTTGTGTCCCAGGTGGGTGGCGTGGCGTAGTAGTCGCGCAGCAGTGCCTCCACCGTGGTCTGCGCAGCCTCCCAACCCAACCCTCCCGCTGACACGCCGTCAGCCAGGGCCGCGATCACGCCCCACGCCTCCTCATGGGGCGCCGGCTGCCCTACGCCGGCATGGTCTTCCAGCACCGATCGAGGGCCTCGCAGGCTCGCGTAGCCCACATCGAGATCAAAGCTCATCCATGTCCTTCAGTTCTTTGCGGGCATTCGCACTGTTTGCGTGCGCCCTTTGATTTGCCTGCAGAAGGGACGCAAGTTCTGCGCCCGCAATCGGTGCGAGCGCACGCGCACGGCAGGCGATCACTTTGGTGCGCCCCTGAACCGTGCTGGCCCGCTTATTGCTGAGTGAAAGGCACAAAATTTCGATTCCCGCTGACGGAGCATTCGCATGAAGAAGATGAAACTGGTGATGGTGGGCAACGGCATGGCCGGTGTCCGCACGCTTGAAGAACTGCTGAAAGTTGCACCAGATCTGTATGAGATCACCGTCTTCGGCGCGGAGCCCCATCCCAATTACAACCGCATCTTGCTGTCACCCGTCCTGGCTGGCGAGCAAACACTGGAAGAGATCATTCTCAACCCACTGGACTGGTATGCCGAACACGGGATCAAGCTGCATGTCAACAAGAAGGTCGTCAGCGTAGACCGTACCCGCCGCGTCGTGACGGCCGAAGACGGCACCGAAGCCGAATACGACCGCCTGCTACTGGCCACAGGCTCCAACCCTTTCGTCCTGCCTGTTCCCGGCAAGGATTTGAAAGGCGTGATTGCCTACCGCGACATCGCCGACACCAACTACATGATCGAGACGGCCAGGACGCACAAGCATGCGGTCGTGATCGGCGGGGGGCTGCTGGGGCTTGAAGCTGCCAACGGGCTGATGCTGCGCGGCATGGAGGTCACTGTGGTGCACATCGCGCCCTGGCTGATGGAGCGCCAGCTCGATGAAGTCTCCGGCAAATTGCTGCAACGCTCGCTCGAAGAGCGCGGCCTGAAGTTCCGCATTGGTGCGCAGACCCAAGAGCTCGTTGGCGGTGAAGATGGGCGCGTCAAATCCGTCAAGTTCAAGGATGGCACCGAGGTTGCGGCCGATCTGGTGGTGATGGCAGCCGGCATCCGCCCCAATACCGAACTGGCCGAGAAAATCGGCATCCACTGCCATCGCGGCATCGTCGTCACGGACACCATGCAGACCGTCACGGATCCGCGTGTGTACTCCGTAGGTGAATGTGCCGCACACCGCGGGATCGCTTATGGCCTGGTTGCGCCCTTGTTCGAGCAAGGCAAGGTGTGTGCAAACCATCTGGCCTTGTTTGGCATTGGCCGCTACACGGGCTCGCAAACCTCGACCAAGCTCAAGGTCACGGGCATTGATCTGTTCTCGGCAGGTGACTTCATGGGTGGCGAAGGCACGGAAGAGATCGTGCTGTCCGACCCATTTGGTGGCGTCTACAAGAAACTGGTGCTCAGGGGCAACAAACTGGTCGGCGCGTGCATGTATGGCGACACAGTCGATGGCAGCTACTACTTCAAGCTGATCCGCGAAGGCACATGCATCAACGACAAGCGCGACAAGCTGATGTTTGGCGAATCCAACATCGGCGACGTCGGCCATGAAGGCCACAGCAAGGCTGCTGCGATGGCCGACACCGACGAGGTCTGTGGTTGCAATGGCGTGACCAAGGGCGCCGTCTGCAAGGCCATCAAGGAAAAAGGCCTGTTCACGGTGGATGAAGTGCGCAAGCACACCAAGGCCAGCGCGTCTTGTGGTTCTTGCACGGGCCTGGTCGAACAGTTGATCATGTTCACGGCAGGCGGTGATTATTCAGCCACGCCCAAGAAGAAGGCCATTTGTGGCTGTACCGATCTGAGCCATCAGGATGCCCGAGATGCCATCCGCGAGGAAAAACTGCTGACCATTGATGGCGTGTACAAGGCCAAAGGCTGGCGCACACCAAACGGTTGCGCTACCTGCCGCCCGGCCGTGAACTACTACCTGATCAGCACCTGGCCCAAGGAAGCGCAGGATGATCCACAAAGCCGCCTGATCAACGAGCGCAGCCACGCCAACATCCAGAAGGACGGCACCTACTCTGTCGTGCCGCGCATGTGGGCCGGCGAGACCACGGCCAACGAACTGCGCCGCATCGCAGACGCAGTTGACAAGTACCAGATCCCCACCGTGAAGGTCACGGGCGGCCAACGCATCGACCTGCTGGGCGTGAAGAAGGAAGACCTGGTCAATGTGTGGAAAGACATCGGCATGCCTTGTGGCCATGCCTATGCCAAGGCCCTGCGCACAGTCAAGACCTGCGTGGGCAGTGAGTGGTGCCGCTTCGGCACGCAAGACAGCACGCAGATGGGCAAGGACCTGGAACGCGCCATGTGGCGCATGTATGCCCCGCACAAGGTCAAGTTTGCCGTATCTGGCTGCCCCCGCAACTGCGCCGAAGCCGGCATCAAGGACGTCGGCATCATCGGTGTGGACTCCGGCTGGGAGATGTACATCGCTGGCAACGGCGGCATCAAAACAGAAGTCGCCCACTTCCTCACCAAACTCAAGACCGCCGAAGAAGTGTTGGAATACACCGGCGCCTTCATGCAGTTGTACCGCGAAGAAGGCTGGTATCTGGAGCGCACGTGCCACTACGTCAACCGGGTTGGCCTGGACCATGTGAAGCGCAAGATTCTGGAGGACCATGCCTACCGCAAATCGCTGTGGGCCAAGCTGCAGTTCTCACTGGATGGTGAGCCTGATCCCTGGTTCGAATTCGACAAGGCCAAGGTCGATACCCGTCAGTTCGAACCCCTCTCCATGTGATCCTCAAGATAGCCGGGCAGTATGCAGTCGAGTACGAATCGTCGTGAATGGATGAAGCAGAGCCTGACTCTGGGTGCAGGCATGGCACTGTTGCCGCAGGCTTGGGCGCAGATCAGCAGCCTGAACGAGGCCATCAACAAGGCCGGCAGGCAACGCATGCTGTCTCAACGCATGGCCAAAGCCTGGTTGGCCATTGGTCAGGGCGTTGATGTCAAACGCGCGGAGAAAGTGCTCTTCGACTCCATGGCCTGGTTCGATCGCCAGTTTGTAGAACTGAGAGCCTACGCACCCACCCCTGAGATTGAAGCGACCTACAAGGCGCTGGATCCCATCTGGAGTGATTACAAGGCAGCGTTGGTTGGCGCTCCGCCAGATCGCAGCGCAGCGCCTGTGCTGATGAGCCTGGACGGCAAAGTGTTGAAACTGGCCCATCAAGGCACCGTTCAACTTGAGCAGTACTCGGGCAAAGCCGTCGGCAAGCTGGTGAATGTGGCCGGGCGTCAGCGGATGTTATCGCAGCGAACAGCCAAGTTCTACCTCAGCCAATGCTGGGGCGCCGCCGTACCTGAACAGATCAAGGAGCTGAATGCCGCCCGACTGGAATTCACGCAGGCGCTTCAGACACTGATGGCTGCGCCGCAGGCCACATCGGCCATCAGGCAGGAGCTGGAACTGGCCCACCAGCAATGGATCTTCTTTGACAATGCCCTGTCCAGGGTCGGTGAACGAAGTGGTAGCAACCAGCACGCCAGCGAGGTGTTCACCAGCAGCGAGAACATCCTGCAAGTCATGGACAAGGTAACCGGCTTGTACAGCAAGCTGTCCTGATACCCTCGCCCAGGTTCGGTGGTCGCGCATCGGGCCTGGCAAAGCGGTTTGAACCGCATCGCTCTTTTGTTGAATGGAATGCGGCAGGCCATCTAGTCACCGCAACCCGCTGAGAAACCAAACAAATCGAGAATAGCCATGAGCCAATGGAAGCCCGTTTGCAACGTTGAAGACATACCCAAGCTGGGCGCTCGCCGTGTGCAGCGCAACAAGGGTTGCGAGGTGGCGGTATTCCGTGCGGCCGATGACCAGGTCTTTGCGCTCCTCGACCGTTGCCCGCACAAAGGCGGCCCCTTGTCTCAAGGCATTGTGTTTGGCCACAGCGTGGCGTGCCCTCTGCACAACTGGACCATCGGGCTGGCAAACGGCTGCGCCCAGGCTCCCGATGAAGGCTGCACGCCCAAGTTCAGCGTGAAGGTTGAAAACGGGCAGGTCTTCCTTGACGTGGCAGAACTCAACAGCCACGCACTCGACGACATCAAGGCAGCGGGGTGATCCAGTGAACAACTCCGTGATCCCCATCCACAACGCGGCCACTGACGCCCCCGCCACCCAAACGACACGCGCCACTTGCCCCTATTGCGGCACCGGCTGCGGCGTGTTGATCGAGTCCCGGCAAGGCCGCGTCATCAGCGTGCAAGGCGACCCCAAGCACCCCGCCAACTTCGGCAAACTGTGCACCAAAGGCAGCACGCTGCATCTGACCGCCGCCGACACGATCACGCAGCAAACCCGTTTGCTGGCCCCCATGCGCCGCGACCAACGTGGGCAAACTCCAGCGCCCATCGCCTGGGACACCGCCCTTGAAGAAGCCGCAGACAAGTTTGCTGCCATCATCCGCCAGCACGGCCCTGATGCTGTTGGCTTTTATGGATCCGGCCAACTGCTGACAGAGGACTACTACGTTCTCAACAAGCTGGCCAAGGGCCTGGTCGGCACCAACAACGTGGACACCAACTCACGCCTGTGCATGAGCAGTGCCGTGGCCGGATACAAGACCACACTGGGCAGCGATGCCCCACCAGCCTGCTACGAAGACTTCAATCACGCGCAGACCTTGTTCATCGTGGGCGCTAACACGGCATATGCCCACCCCATTCTGTTTCGCCGCATTGAAGAGGCCCGTCGCGCCAATCCGGCCATGAAGCTGATCGTGGCGGACCCTCGCCGCACGGAAACCGCCGACATGGCGGATCTCTTCCTGCAGATCTTGCCAGGTACCGATGTGGCGCTGTTCCACGGCATGCTCCATGTGCTGATGGCCGATGGCCTGATCGACATGGCCTATGTGAACAAGCACACACAGGGATTTGATGCGCTGCAAGCCATCGTTCAGGACTTCACACCCGACGTGGTGGCGAGCACCTGCGGTATCCCTGTGGCAGACCTCATCCAGGCCGCACGCTGGTTCGGGGAGCAGACACCCACCTTGTCGCTTTACTGCCAGGGGCTTAACCAGAGCAGCAGCGGCACCGACAAGAACGCGGCCCTGATCAACCTGCATCTGGCCACCGGGCAAATCGGCATCCCTGGCGCGGGCCCCTTCTCGCTCACGGGCCAGCCCAATGCCATGGGTGGGCGCGAGGTCGGGGGCATGTCCAACCTCTTGAGCGCCCACCGCGACCTGGCCAACCCTGCGCACCGCGCTGAAGTGGCAGCCCTGTGGGGTGTGGATGAAGTGCCTTCTCAGCCGGGCAAGACCGCGGTCGAGATGTTCGAAGCGGCAGCAAGGGGTGAGATCAAGGCACTGTGGATCGCCTGCACCAACCCCGCTCAATCCCTGCCTGACCAGGCCACTGTGCGCAAGGCCCTAGCCAAAGCCGAGTTCGTGGTGGTGCAAGAAGCCTTTGGCACCACGGCCACCTGCGCCTTCGCCGACATCCTGCTGCCTGCGACCACCTGGGGTGAAAAGGATGGCACCGTCACCAACAGCGAACGCCGCATCAGCCGCGTCAAGGCTGCCGTGCAGCCATCAGGCGAAGCACGCCACGATTGGGCCATCCTGTCCGATTTCGGACGCAGGCTGGAAAAGCGCCTGACCCAGCGCACGGCGCATTACCTGCCAGGTGTAGACACGCTCTTCCCCTATGACGCGCCTGAAGCAATCTGGAACGAGCACCGCGAATCCACACGCGGCCGTGACCTGGACATCACCGGCCTGAGCTACCCCCTCCTGGAAAACGTAGGGCCTCAACAGTGGCCCATGCCAGAAGGTGCCAGCACAGGGCAAGCCCGACTGTATGCCGATGGCATCTTCCCGACAGAAGATGGCAAAGCGCGATTCGCTGCCTGCCGCTACGAGCCAGTGAGTGAGCAACGCGATCAACGCTACCCTTTCAGCCTCAACACGGGCCGCCTGCGCGATCAATGGCACGGCATGAGCCGCACAGGCACCTTGGGGCGCCTGTTCGGCCATGTCAGCGAACCCGCCGTGGATCTGCATCCCGCCGACATGGCCCGCATGGGCCTGCAAGCCGGCGATCTGGTTCAGGTGGCGTCACGCCGTGGTCAGATGGTGATCCCGGCGCAGCCCAGCGACACCATCGCCCCCATGCAGGCCTTCATCGCCATGCACTGGGGAGAGGAATACCTCAGTGGCCTGGACAACCAAGGGCAAGCTGTGAGCGGCGTGAACGCGCTGACTGTCCCGGCCTTCTGTCCCAAGTCCAAGCAGCCAGAACTCAAGCATGCCGCGATCAAGATCACACCAGCCAAGCTGCCATGGCGCTTGCTGGCCGTAGCATGGTTGCCGGAGGCCGAAGCGCTGGCTGTACGGGAAGCGCTCAAGCCCCTGATGGCCGCCTTCGCTTTCACCAGTTGCGTGCCCTTTGGTCGTGAGCCTCATGAGAAGGGCAAGGTTGGCGTGCTGTTCCGTGCCGCAAGCATGGAGGCAGCCAGCACGGAGGTCATCGCCCGCATCGAGGCGTTGATGGGCGTTGAAGGTGTGGACGTGCTGCGCTATCAGGACAAGCACCGAGGTCAACGCCGGGCCATGCGCATGGAACGCAGCGAGGAAGGGCTCAAGCTGGCTGCCTTCGTCCTGGCTGGCGATATCAGCGCTGAAGCCTGGATTCGTCCTCTGCTGCAAGATGAGTTGGTGGCTGATGCCTACGGACGCGCTTTGCTGTCGCCCGGTGCCACCCCGCCTGTGGCCATCGAGTCAAAGGGCAAGCAGGTTTGCACCTGCTTCAACGTGACCGAGCCCGCCATCATCGCCACGCTGGGTACCTGCCAAGGCAATACCGACGCCCGACTGCAGCAACTGCAAGGCGCGCTCAAATGCGGCACCAACTGTGGTTCGTGCATCCCAGCGCTGCGCCAACTCGTCAAGCTGCACCCGGCCACGGCCTCGGCTACTTGACACCGCCGCGCTCGCGTCCACGTCTCAAAGGATAATCAAGCCTCAAGACGTGGACACAGCATCATGAGCATCGCGGCATACATCAAGATCATTGGCAGAGGCAAGGAAGGCGCCCGGTCCCTTGGCGTGGACGAGTCCCGTGACCTGTTCGAGCAGGTGCTGGACCACAAAGTCACCGATCTCGAAATCGGCGCCTTTTGCCTGGCCATGCGCATCAAAAGCGAATCGACCGAAGAGCTGGATGGCTTCGTTCAGGCCAGTCACGCGCGTTGCATGGACCTGTCGATGGCCGCGCAAGCCGCGTCCAAAGGCATCGTGGTGCTGCCGTCCTACAACGGCGCGCGAAAGTTGCCCAACCTGACGGCCTTGCTCGCCGTTGAACTGGCCAGGCAAGGCCTCAGCGTGTTGGTCCACGGTCCATCGAAGGATCCTGGCCGCGTGACCACAGCGCAGGTATTCGAGGCAGCCGGCCTGCCCATCGTGAAAGACGCCGCTGCACTGCATGCTGCGTGGCAAGCCGGACAGGCCGCGTTCATGGACATCGCAGACCTGTGCCCCCCCATGGACCGACTCCTGGCCGTGCGTTGGACCATCGGTTTGCGTACCCCTGCGCACTCGGTTGCCAAGCTACTCGATCCGTTTGCGGCCAACCCAAGCTCAGGCGTGAAGAGCATCCGCGTGGTCAACCATACGCATCCGGAATACGCGATCGCCATGGCGGAGTTCATCCAGCACATCCAGGCCACCGCCATGCTGATGCGCGGCACAGAAGGCGAGCCCGTGGCGGATGCCCGCCGCCAGCCCAAATGCGACGTGTACCTGCGTGGTGTTCGCGTCAACGACTTGTGCCTGACGCCGGAAGAAGGCGTGCTCACGTCGCTGCCAGAACTCCCCACCAGCCACAGCGCGGCAGACACGGCCGCGTACATCGAAGCCGTCCAAGCTGGCCGACAAGCGATACCGGCAGCCATTCAGGCGCAAGCCAATGCCCTGGTTCAGGCCTTGGCGCGCGGGGCCTGACTGGCACGAGCCAGAATCACGATACCGGCCAGAACCACGGCTGTGCCCACCATCAGGCGCCAGGTTACGGGCTCACCCAGCCACCAGGCGGCCATCCAGATGGTGGACAGGGGCCCGACCATGCCGGCCTGGGATGCCATGGATGCACCAACCAACTGCACCCCACGCATCACCAGCCACACTGGCAGCACGGTGCACAGCGTGGCGTTCACAAGAGACAGCGCCCAGGCCTGCCAGGGGAGTTGCATCAGACCGCCCTGCTCGCCATGGCTCACCAGGTAAACCACCAACCACTGCAGCAAGGCCATGAAGCACGCTGCACAGGAAGCCATGCCCACCAACCGCATGGAACCCAGACGCTGCACCAACTGGCCACTGCCCATCAGGTACACCGCATACGACACCGCACTGAAAAACACCAGCACACTGCCCAGTGTGATCGCGTGCCGGGCATCCAACCCGCCACCGTGGTGGGCGATCAGCGCCGCCGCATCCCAATCGTGCAACCAGACCAGCACGACGCCGGAATAGGACAACAACATCGCGACCACCTGAACCCATCTCACCGATTGGCGGAGAAACACCGCAGACAGCAAGAGCACGATGGTCGGGTTCAGATACAGGATCGCCCGCTCCAGGCTGGCGCTGATGTACTTCAAGCCCATGAAGTCCAGCGTGCTGGCCAGGTAATAGCCGGTGAAGCCCAAGCCCACGATCTGCCAGAGTTGTTTGCTTGACAGATCTGCATCGCTGCCACGCTCGGCGCGCTGTTGCCGCCCTGCCCACCAGGCCATGAGCAGGAACATGGGAAAAGCCATCAGCATGCGCATGCCCACGACGGCAAAGGGATCGGCCCCCAGCCTGTACATCAGCTTGGCGACAATGGCCTTGCCGGAAAAGGCCACAGCCCCGCAGATGGCAAAAACAAGTCCTTGAGCCCGGGATGATCCCTGGTCGGTGGTCAGCGAAATCATGCGGGCACCATAGCGCATTCGACGCAGGCGCGTGATTCTCCCAGTAGACTCACCACTGATTGTGGGTAACAAATCGGTGCCTCAGCACCTAATGCTCAAAACATGCTTGTGAAAAATCGCATCGCCATTGGCCTCATCCCCGCACTGTTGATGGCTGTGAACACAGCCTCATGGGCGCAACAAGCGGCTTCCGCACCGGCTGCATCTGCCAGTGCCGCTACGGCACGAGCAGCGCTTGCCGCGATGCCAGCGCCCGCCCCTGCCGCAGCCAGCCAAGCCTCGGCCCCGGCCGCAGACCCGGCACCCGTTGAAATCAGCGTCACGGACCCAGCCATCCTGGCCTCCATCAAGAAGGCCCGCGCCACACTGGACAAGTTCCTGCCCATCGCCGCCAAGGACGAACCCAACAACCAGGCCGTGTCCTTGAAAATCGCCATCCGCGACGGCAAGAAGGTCGAGCACGTGTGGGTCACGCCCTTCAAGCAAAAGGGCAAGAACGGCAAAAATGGTTTTACCGGCACGATCATCGACAAGCCTGAGGTCGTGAGCAACTTCAAGCAAGGTCAGGAATGGTCATTCACTCGCCAGGATGTGGTGGACTGGATGTACTATGACACCGCCGGCGGCAAGATGCACGGCAACTACTCAACCTGCGCCAAGCTCACCAAGGCCCCCCAGGCCGACCGCGACGAGATGAAGCGCATGTACGGGCTGGAGTGCGGCAAGTAAGCCGCCCCCGCCCTACCGGCCACTAACGCTTGTCATCACCAGGCCATGCTTTGTTCATGGCCGTCCATTGCGTGCGCACGGCCTGAACCTGCGCATGCCGTACAGGCCCGTAACCCTTGATCTTGTCAGCCAGCTCAGCCATGCGACAAGCGTGATCCAGTGATCCCGCGTTGAGCTTGCGCATGATCTGCTCCAGCAGGCTGGTGAACTCGGCCAGCACGGCACGGTCTTCACGCCTGTCCCGGCTGTAGCCCATGGGATCGAACCAGGTGCCGCGCAAGCCGCGGAACTTGGCCAGCCCCTGCATCGACCATTGCCAGAACGGCCCGAAATCGTGCTTGGGCGGCCGATCCGATGGCGTCTTGCCACCGCCCATCCAGGGTGGCGCCAGATGCAGCACCATGCGCCAGTCACCTTCGAACTGCTCTTCGAGCTGGGCTTTGAACGCCTTGGAGGTCAAGAGCCTGGCCACCTCATATTCATCCTTGTAGGCCATCAACTTGAACAGCTGGCGCGCAACCGTTTCAGTCAGGCGTGTGCTGTTCAAGGTGGACTCAGCCTGGCGCACGCGGCCCACCAAGGCCCTGTACCGCTCGGCATAGGCTTCATTCTGGTATTCAGCCAGGTAGTTCATGCGACGCTGTACCAGCGTATCCAGGTCATCTTTGCCATAACGCAGTGGCCGAGCCGTCCATTGAACGGGCTGCGCAGGCATGCTCATGCGCGCCACAAACACGGGGTCGTGCGCAGCACGGCGCCCCCACTCGAACGCGGCCAGATTGCGCTCAACCTGCACGGCGTTGAGCTCGATCGCACGCGTCAAGGAGGCCAGACTGAGCGGCACCCAGCCCATCTGCCAGGCGTAGCCCAACATCAAGGGGTTGGCGTAGATCGCATCGCCCAGCAGCCGATTGGCCAGCACCACCGCGTCCAGGCGCTTGATGGCTTGTGCGCCGACCTCATCGCCCAGCACCTTGTCGCAGTGGCCGGCCGGGAACTGCCAGTTGGCATCCTGCATCAGAGCTGCCGTGGGCGTGTGATGCGTGTTGAGCACCACCCTCGTCCGCCCCGCACTCATCACGGACACTGTGGTGGCATGCGCCGCCACAATCGGGTCGCAACCAATCACCAGATCGGCCTCTGCCATGCCCACCTTGGTCGTGAAAATGGCGTCCTGAGTATCGGCAATCTGGATGTGGCTCCACGTGGCCCCGCCCTTTTGCGCCAGGCCCGCAGACTCCTGCGTGACCGCCCCCTTGCCGTCCAGGTGCGCGGCCATGCCCAGCAACTGGCCAATGGTGATCACGCCGGTACCGCCGATGCCGCCCACCACAATGCCGTAGGCTGTTGGCGCAGCGGGCACCTCGGGCTCGGGGATCGGGGGCAGCTTGCTGATGTCAGGCGTGCTCTCCTTGGCCTTGGGGGCCCGCAACTGACCACCTTCAATGGTGACCAGGCTCGGACAGAAGCCCTTCACGCATGAAAAATCCTGGTTGCAGGAGCTCTGATTGATGCGGCGCTTGCGGCCAAACTCGGTGTCTACCGGTTCCACGCTCAGGCAGTTGGATTGCACAGCGCAATCGCCACAGCCTTCGCACACCAGCTCGTTGATCACCACACGCTTGGCGAGCTTGGGCATGGTGCCGCGCTTGCGACGACGGCGCTTTTCCGTCGCACAGGTCTGCTCGTAGATGATGGCCGTGCAGCCTTCCACCTCACGCAGCGTCTTTTGCACCTGATCGAGTTGATCACGGTGGAAAACCTCGGTGCCAGGGGCCAGGTCTTCGATGCTCAGGTACTTGTCCGGGTCATCGCTGACCACCACGATACGGCGTGCACCTTCGGCATGAAGCTCTCGCGTCATCGCAGGTACAGACAAGGTGCCGTCCACCGGCTGCCCTCCGGTCATGGCCACGGCATCATTGAACAGGATCTTGTAGGTGATGTTGACCTTGGCCGCGATCGCCTGCCTCACGGCCAGCAAGCCGGAGTGGAAGTAGGTGCCATCACCCAGGTTGACGAACACATGTTTTTCGTCCGTGAACGGTGCCTGCCCCACCCAGCTCACGCCCTCGCCGCCCATCTGCGTGAAGGTGCCGGTGCTGCGGTCCATCCACATCGCCATGTAGTGGCAACCGATGCCGGCCATGGCGCGCGAGCCCTCGGGTACGCGGGTGGAGGTGTTGTGCGGGCAGCCACTGCAGAACCATGGGGCACGCTCCACGCTGGAGCCCAGGCTTTCCAGCGCACGCTCCTTGGCTTCGATCACGCGCAAGCGTTCGGCGATGCGTTCTCGCAAGCTCGGGTCCATGTCGCGCAGCAAGCCAAGTTTCTCGATGCGTTGGGCCACGGCCTTCGCAATGAGAGAAGGGTTCAGATCGGCCTTGGCACGCAGCAACCAGCGCGAAGCCGGATTGGGCATGGACCATTCACCGCCTGTGAAATCGCCATCGGGCTCGCTGAACTTGCCCAGCACATTGGGCCGCACGTCTTCACGCCAGTTGTACAGCTCCTCCTTGAGCTGGTATTCGATCATCTGGCGCTTCTCTTCGATGACCAGGATCTCTTGCAAGCCCGTTGCAAACTCGCGCGTGCTGCTGGCCTCCAGGGGCCACACCACCGATACTTTGTGGATCCGCAAGCCAATGCGCCGGCAGGTTTCATCATCCAGGCCCAGGTCATGCAGGGCCTGGCGCAGATCGTTGTAGGCCTTGCCACTGGCGATCAGGCCCAGACGCGCATGGTCGCTGTCCAGCACCGTACGGTTGAGCTTGTTGGCACGGATGTAGGCCAGCGCGGCGTACCACTTGTAGTCCATCAAGCGGGCTTCCTGAGCCAGCGGCGCATCAGGCCAGCGGATGTGCACACCGCCTTCGGGCATCACGAAATCCTCGGGCAGCATGATGCGCACCCGGTCCGGATCCACATTGACCGTGCTGGACGACTCCACCACCTCCTGAATCGCCTTGAGGCTGGCCCACAAGCCCGAAAAGCGGCTCATGGCAAAGGCGTGCAAGCCCAGATCCAGGATCTCCTGAACCGTGCTGGGGAAGAAGACCGGCAGGCCGCAAGCCTTGAAGATGTGGTCGCTTTGGTGCGCCACAGATGAGCTCTTGGCCACATGGTCGTCACCCGCCACGGCCACCACACCGCCGTATTGAGACGTGCCCGCCATATTTGCGTGCTTGAACACATCGGAGCAACGATCCACCCCCGGGCCCTTGCCGTACCACATGCCGAAGACGCCGTCGAAGCGATGGGGCCCAGGCGTCAGCGCCAGTTGCTGCGTGCCCCATACCGCCGTGGCGCCCAGTTCTTCATTGACGCCGGGCTGAAAGACGATATGGTGCTTTTGCAGATGCGACTTGGCCTGCCACAAGGCCTGGTCATAACCACCCAAAGGCGAGCCGCGGTAGCCACTGATGAAACCCGCCGTGTTGAGCCCTTGCATGGCGTCGCGGGTATGTTGAAGGATCGGCAGGCGAACCAGCGCCTGGATCCCGCTCATGAAGGCCTGTCCTCGATCAAGCGCGTACTTGTCGTCCAGCGAGAGCGTCGCCAGGGCCTTGAGCACCTCTGCAGGCAGCGGAGCGTTCATCACGACCTCCTTGGGTCTGCTGCGCCGCAACACGCCTGATCGCAATCGACAGGCTCGCCGCGCAGCAGGAAACCTGAATTTAGGCCAGTGTAGGACGCGATACCACCTTGTGGTCTATCGCTTTCACGGGGGAAAAACCAGGCTTCTCGCCCCTTGTAAAGCGCCATGTCGGCCCTATTTCACGGTGCGCGCATACACCCACTCTCAAGCTGGCCATGCTGCGGCGCAACGATAATGGTGCCTTGGCTTGAACAACAGGATTGCCCGATCATGTACACCGGTATCGTCCAGGGCCTTGGACGCGTCGTCACCCTTACCCCGACCATCAGTGGCTTGCACCTCACGCTGCGCATCCCGCACGCCTTGCTACATGACTTGCAGATCGGCGCCAGCGTGTCCGTCGATGGCATTTGCCTGAGCGTGGTCACGATCGACGACGATCTCATCTCGTTTGACGCCATCAACGCCACGTTGGAGCGTACCAACTTGGGCGACCGCCGCGTAGGCGACGTGGTCAACGTCGAGCGCTCGGCGCGCCAGGGCGACGAGAACGGCGGCCACGCCATGTACGGGCATGTGTCTGACACGGCCCGCATCAGCTCCATCGTGCTGGAAGGCCCCCGCGCCCACGTCGAACTGCACGTGCGTGACCCATGGCGGCGCTACCTGTTCCCACGCGGCTTCCTGTCCATCAACGGCTGCAGCCTGACGCTGGCCGAAGCCGATGCCGAGCGCGGCTACTGCCGTGTCAACCTGATTCCGGAGACCATCCGCGTGACGGGCCTGTTCCAGTACAAAACGGGCGACTGCCTCAATATCGAAGTTGAGCAGCAGACCCAGGTGCTGGTGGACGTGATCGAGCGGGTGCTGGAACGCAATGCAGCCCGCTTTGCGGGTGGTCAAGTTTGAAGCTCGAATTCAGGCCCCCAGCACATACCCCAATCCGTATCAAGAATTGTTCTCAACCGAGACGCGTTTAACCCCCTTCTTTCACTTATCTTTACATTCATTCCCCCTGTTCTGTCAAAGACGGTACGCAGGGCAAACCTAGACTAATGGGATGAATGCACATTTCAGAGATCCACTCCGAACCTGAAACTGGCGTTCAAAAACTGGGCCCAAAAGGTCGTCAGTCAGAACAGGCGTTGAACGCCACAGGATGTGGTTTGAACATGCGCAGTAAGCATGGCCAAACCTTGCACAACACGGAGATTGAAGGATCAAGCATGAGTAAGCGTTTTTCGCTGGCCCGCCAAGTGCTGTGGGCCAGCTTGCCATTGGTGGCCGCATTGTTCGCCGACCAGGCCCAAGCAGTTCCCAGCTATGCACGCCAGACCGGACAGGATTGCGCCGCCTGTCACATCGGTGCGTTTGGCCCCCAACTGACGCCATTCGGCATCAAGTTCAAATTGGGCGGCTATGTCGATTCCGACGGCAAGGGCGGCAAGATCCCCTTGTCTGCCATGGTCGTTGCTGACTACAGCCGCTACAAGCCCCAGGATCCAGACACAGGCACCTTCGGAGACAAGGAAACCAAGAGCGGTATCGCTGAAGCATCGGTATTTCTGGCCGGCAAGCTGACCGACCACATTGGCAGCTTTGTACAGGTCACCAATAGCGGCATTGATCACACGACATCTTTTGACCAGATGGACCTCCGTGTGACAACCAACCTGAACATGGGTGACAAGGAAGCACTGGTCGGTGTTTCTGTGAACAACAACCCCACCGTACAAGACCCGTTCAACACCTTGTCGACATGGGGCTTTCCATACACCGGTTCTGATCGCCTGAGCTATCCAGGCTCCGAATTGGCATCGGGCTCGCTCGAGCACCGCGTGATAGGCGTGAATGCCTACACCTTGATCGACGACAGCATCTACGCTGAGCTGGGCCTCTACAACACCCTGTCACCCGCCATGCAATCACGCATGGGTCAAGGTCGCTTCAACTCAGACGCCGCAGATCCTGGCACGCCGTTCGGCAGCCTCAGCAACGCCCCTTACTGGCGCCTGGCATATACAAAAGATCTGCATACCAGCGCCTGGCACGTGGGTCTGATGGGCTACGACGGCAAGGTAGAAGATCGTGTGAGCACAGATTCTGTGAAGTTCAAAGACATTGGCGTCGATGGCAGCTACACCTTCCTTGGTAACAGACAACATATCTGTACGCTGAACGCAAGCTACTTGCGCGAGCACACCAACACGGTGTCTGAAGCCGATGGCGACTCCAGTGACACGACCAAGGATCTGCGCCTGTCAACGTCGTATCACTACATGAACACATACGGCGCCACCTTCGGCTACGTCAAATCCAGCAGCAAGAGCAAGGAAACGGGGAACCGTGCCTTCATCTATCAGCTTGACTGGACCCCCTGGGGCAAGGAGTCCTCCTGGAATGCACCTTGGGCCAACGTTCGCCTTGGCGCTCAATATGTAGCGTTCAAGAGCGACATCGCGACAGAAGCCAATGGCGGCAAGGCCAGCGACCTGAACAGCCTGCGCCTGTTCGCCTGGACCTCGTTCTGATCGGCGAACAACCCTCTCGTGCCTTGCGTGCTCCACACGCAAGGCACATCTGGAGATCTAGATGAAGTCAATCTGGCAACGTTTCAAGGAACAAAAGCCTTGGGCCAAGATTCTTGAGGTTCAGGCCATCGTTCTGGTGGTGCTGGGTATCGTGCTGTCAGTGGGTGCCAAAGCATCTATTGACCACACCAACACGCTTGATTTCTGCATCTCATGGCATGAGATGCAGAAAT
>NZ_SCTN01000215.1 GCF_004297345.1 Aquabacterium sp.
CGTCAGGCTACCTATACAGATAAAAAGCCCCTGCCTCGCAGGGGCTTTTTGTTTTTATACGTGCCATTTCTAGGTTCCTCGAACCACCTCGATCGTCGAATGTGCGGATCTTGAGTGGCGCCCGTCTGGCCGAGGATGGTGCCGGATTCACGGGCTCAGGGGCAGTGCGCATGCGTTGTCTTTCGCCTTGCGCTATAGTGATTTCATGTTTGACGTTCTGGTCTACCTCTATGAGCATTACTGGCGTCCAGACGCTTGTCCGGAGTCAGATCTGTTGGTGCGCAAGTTATCAGCAGTAGGCTTTGAGGAGGAGGAGATCACCGAAGCGCTGGCATGGCTTGCCGGGCTGAATTCCGTGGCGCATGGGGCTGTGTTGCCGCCCTCCGCACAGAGCAGCCGCGTGTTCGCTGCAGCCGAGTTGGAACGCCTTGGTACCGAGGCGCTCGGATTTCTTCAATTCTTGGAATCTGCTGGCGTGTTGACACCAGTTTTGCGCGAAGTCGTGTTGGATCGCGTGTTGGCTGTTCCCCGAGCTCCTGTCGCGTTGGATGACTTCAAAATTCTGGTGTTGCTGGTGTTCTGGAGTCGCGGAGAAGAGCCAGACGCCCTGATTTTGGACGAGTTGTTTGTCGATGACGAGGACCGTCTGATTCATTGAGTGGCGTCGCTTGCGCAAGGTGTATTGCCACTGGCTTTTCTTGGCTTCAAGATTTGCCTGGATATGCCGTAATGTTGTTTGTGTCAGGCTAAGCCGTGAGCTGGGCCTGACTCTTCAACTCCGCCGTGTATGTCCTTGTCGTCCTCCCGTAAGCCTCATAGTTTGCTGTTCTCCCGCTCGATCGATCGGGATGACACGCCGATGCGCTTGAGTCAGGTGCTGGCGGGGCTGCTGCTGACCTGTTTGATGGCGGGGTGCGACCAGTTGGGCATTGAGACACCGCAGAAAGCGGCTGAACATCAGGTGGCTGAATCCAAGGCCATTGGCAGTGCCTGTCGACATGCCGTGCGGGCCATTGAGGATTGCTACACGCTCAATCCAAAGGCGGATAAGTCCGCTGTGTTTGCGGGCTGGCGCGAGATGGACGAGTATATGAGGGAGAACAAGCTGGAAGGTGTGACGCCGGTTGTCCCTCGACCGCCGCCACCGTCTGCGTCCAAGGCTTCTGCGCCAAGCAAGGCTGATGATGAAGAGGACACATCCAGTGCTGACGCTGCGGATGAGCCATCTGCGAGCAAGTCGCCCAAGAAGGCCAAGGGCAAGTCGCATTGAGATCAAGCTTGGGCGGGCAGGGGAGAGTCCCTGGCGTATTTCCAGGGTTTAAAGCTGCTTGTTCAGCATCCGCATGGGTGAGAAATGCGCGCCGTCCACTGAATCGGGGGGGACGAAGGGCGCAGACCTTTCTACAATGTTGGACTTTCGTTTTCATTCAACGCCGAGGCGGCAGCACAACATGAACATCCTCCGATTTGAAGACCTCGTGGCTCAGGGCAAGGCTGCGGGCCAGCGCGTGTTCATCCGCGCAGATCTGAACGTGCCGCAAGATGACGCTGGCAACATCACTGAAGACACGCGCATCCGCGCCTCCGTGCCAGCAATTGAGCTGGCCTTGAAGGCTGGCGCCGCCGTGATGGTGACGTCGCACCTGGGGCGCCCGACCGAAGGCGAGTTCAAGCCTGAGGATTCGCTGGCACCGGTGGCCAAGCGTCTGGGCGAGTTGCTGGGCCGCGAAGTCAAGCTGGTGAGCAACTGGGTGGACGGCGTGAGCGTGAACGCCGGCGAAGTGGTGTTGCTGGAAAACTGCCGCCTCAACAAGGGCGAGAAGAAGAACAACGAAGAACTGGCGCGCAAGATGGCTGCACTGTGCGACATCTTCGTGAACGACGCGTTTGGCACGGCGCACCGCGCTGAAGGCACGACCTACGGCATCGCGCAGTTTGCCAAGATCGCTTGCGCAGGCCCGCTGCTGTCGGCTGAAATCGATGCGATCAGCAAGGCGCTGGAAGCGCCGAAGCGCCCTCTGGTGGCGATTGTGGCTGGCTCGAAGGTCTCGACCAAGCTGACGATTTTGCAATCGCTGTCCAAGAATGTGGATGGCTTGATCGTGGGTGGCGGCATTGCCAACACCTTCATGCTGGCTGCAGGCCTGAAGATCGGCAAGTCGCTGGCCGAGCCCGATCTGCTGGGCGAAGCCACGGCTGTGATCGCGGCGATGAAGGCCCGTGGCGCCGAGGTGCCTATTCCTGAAGATGTGGTGGTGGCCAAGACTTTTGCAGCTGACGCACCCGCGACCATCAAGGCCGCGACCGATGTGGCCGATGATGACCTGATTCTGGACATCGGCCCCAAGACCGCGGCCAAGCTGGCTGCGCAACTGAAGGCGGCTGGCACTGTGGTGTGGAACGGCCCGATGGGCGTGTTCGAGTTCGAAGCGTTCTCGCATGGCACGGAAACCGTGGCGCGCGCGATTGCCGATTCAGCCGCGTTCAGCATTGCCGGTGGTGGCGACACCCTGGCTGCGATCGCCAAGTACGGTATCGACAAGGATGTGGGCTACATCTCGACGGGCGGCGGCGCCTTCCTGGAAGTGCTGGAAGGCAAGACCTTGCCAGCGTTCGAGATCTTGAGCAAGCGCGCCGCGGGTTGACGCGGGCCTGATGGCGCGGTCGGGGTGCGCTGTGGCGTGCTCCGGCTGGGCCTTCATGCAACAAGACCAGGGCTTGTTCCGTCAAGGAGCAGGCCCTTTTTTCTTGTGAGGCGGGACGTAGGCGGAGGTACTCAAGCGCACTGGCGCTCTGCCGTCATGCCTGCTGGCGAACCTGCAGGGGTGTCAGGCCTGTCCAGCGCCTGATGGCGCGGTGAAAGGGGCTGACTTCCGTGTAGCCGCATTGGTGTGCGATCTCGCCGATCGGCTTGGCCGTGTCGCGCAGCAGGCGCAGTGCGCGCTCCCGGCGCACTTCTTCCAGCAGCTCTTTGAAGCTCAGGCCTTGTTCTGCCAGGCGTTTCTGCAATTGGCGAGGCGTGGTGCCAGCCAGCTCGGGATCGCTGGCTGACATCGCTTGCACAACCTCATCAAGATGAAGCTCAATGCCCTGGCTCATGTGCTCGGCCAGTATCAGCCTGGCGCGTAGTAGCAGGGGCGAGCCTGATGGCCGCTGCGACATCTGTTGCGCCGTGCGCGTGGTCATCAATTGGTGCATGGCCGTATCGGCGTTCGGGTTGAGCCAGGCGAGCCAGTCGGCCGGCATCAGTTCGCGACAGTCGGGGGTGTCGTAGCGCACGGGAACGCCAATGAAACGATCAAAGGTATCGGCCGAGGACGGCCTGGGACAGGGCAGGTCGATGCGAACGGGCACCAGGTCCCGCCCGGACACCCACCGTGCAAAGCTCAGCCGCGCACCGATCAGGAACCACCAGAAGCCCGCATGCCGGGGCAGGGGCATGTCCAGGGGTTCGTGTCTGATTTCGATCAAGCCTTTGACGACGCGGTGCTGGGCCAGGAACTCGTCACACAGCAGTGTCTGAAAGCGCTCATACATGCGCAAGCCGTCTTCGCCCTGGGCACTGCTCATCAAGGCGTAGCCCAAGGGGCCCAGGTGCAGTGGGCGCACGGCCTGTGCGGCATGGAGCGCTGTTTGTAGCTCGCCGGTCAAGTTGCAGGCGATGTCGATGGCATGGCAGAGCCCCGTGGTGGGGATGCGCCAGTCTTCGGGGGCCTCATCGGGCGCCAGATCCAGTGCTTGCCACACGGCGGCTGCGGGGATGCCACGCGCAGCCAGGGTGTCGGGCAAGACGCGGACAAAGCCGGCGTGAAAGCCTCTTCTGGTCTTGTCTGGATGGCTGCGATGAAGATCGGTCATGGTTAACCAGTGAGTCTGCGGTCAAGCGGGCTGCACGTGCGGTCAATGACACGCCTTGCGCAGGCCTTCAGCATGGTGAGCATCGCTTCTTCAAGCTTTCGCACCAGATCATGATGACAGTTCCGTCCGCGACAACCAATGATACGGGCCGCCAGCCGCGCCCATCTCGACAACAGCATCCGGCTCGGCACGGCTCGGACATGTTGGCGGCACGCCAGATGGCCAGTCGCTTGCGCTGGATGATCCAGGGCGACCCGGAGCCGAGCGAGGCTTGCTGGCAGGCGATGGGGGATGCCTTGTCCGTGGGGGATCCTTTGGCTGATGACTTGGTCGGCTGGATGCATGAGGTGGGCATGGCGCGAGCCTGGGGGCAGTTCGAGCAAGCCTTGAAGGCCGCTTCAGCGCTGCCGCAGAACACGCCTGCGCCCTTGCGTGTGTTCATCGAATCAACTGGGCAGATACCGGCCTGGCTGGACGTGGATTTGATGGCGCAGGGCGCGCGCGTGCTGCAGTCAACCGGCTTGCACGGGATGATGGTGTTGCGTGACGCGGGCTTGATGGCCGGCTATCAGGCCTCGGCCATCAACCAGACCCTGATCCAGACGGGTTCACTGCACAAGGGCGCGCAGCGCCGCGTGGCGGAAACCACCACATGGTGGCTGGCATGCACGGATGATGATGGAATGGCGCCCGGCGCACCGGGTTTTACCATGACCTTGCGCGTGCGCGTGATGCATGCCCTGGTGCGGCACAAGTTGATGCACGGCGGCCAATGGGATGAGCGTCTCTGGGGCATGCCCGTCAATCAACTGGACATGCAGGCCACCTACCTGGCTTTCAGCGTGGTGCAACTGCTGGCTTTGAAAACCACAGGTATCTGGCTGACGAGGCGTGAATCACATGCGGTGATGCACCTGTGGCGCTACATCGGTTGCTTGATGGGCGTCGACGAGAAGCTATTGAGCGTGCACGAGCAAGAGGGGCGGGTGGCGCTTTACCGCAATGTGCTCAGCCAGGCTGGGGCAGATGAGAGCAGCGTGCTGCTTGGGCGTGCGTTGATGGACGAGCCTTTGCAGCGCCACTATGCGAATCTCGCCGGCGTGCGCGGGCACTTGAACAAGGCGCGGCATCTGAGCCTGGTGCGATGGTTCGTGGGCCGATCCGGCATGGACAATCTGGGGTTGCCCGCTGCGATCCCATGGTATCCAGCCATGATGATGCTGCCCTTGCTGCTGCGGTCGACCTTGCTGCATGCCGTGCCTGGCCTGGCTCCGACGTGGGCCAGGCGGTCACGTGCGAAGCAGCGGCGCTATCTGGACGTGCTGCTGGGCGAGCGGGCGCCACAACATCTCACCGGCGGCTGCCCGCATCAGGAGAAGCAGGCACGATAGACTGTAGGGCTCCAACCACAGACTTCGATCACGGAGCCCGATTCATGTCCACCGCGCGCAAGGCTGCCAGCAAGGCCCCGGCCAAAAAGGCTGCCGTCAAATCCAAGACCAAGCCGTTGACCATTCAGGACTATCTGCAAAAGATCCTGACCAGCCGGGTCTATGACGTGGCCATTGAAAGTCCGTTGGATGAGGCCCGCAGCCTGTCGCGCCGCCTGGGGCATCAGGTCTTCCTCAAGCGCGAGGACAAACAACCCGTGTTCAGCTTCAAGCTGCGCGGGGCGTACAACAAGATGGCGCACCTCAGCCGCGCGCACCTTGAAAAGGGCGTGATCTGTGCGTCGGCTGGCAATCACGCACAGGGCGTGGCCATGGGCGCTCGCCGCCTGGGATGCCAGGCCACCATCGTGATGCCCACGACGACGCCGCAACTCAAGATCGATGCTGTGCGCGCCTTTGGTGGCGAGAACGTGCAGATCGTGCTGCATGGCGAGAGCTACTCAGACGCAGCCCTGCACGCCAAGGAACTGGAGCGCAAGCGGGGCATGACCTTCGTGCACCCCTTCGATGATCCTGATGTGATCGCCGGCCAGGGCACGGTGGCCATGGAGATCCTGCGTCAGCACAGCGGCCCGATCGACGCCGTGTTCGTCGCCATCGGTGGTGGCGGCCTGATCAGCGGTGTGGCGGCCTACATCAAGGCTGTGCGTCCCGAGATCAAAGTGATCGGCGTGCAGATGGCGGATTCGGATGCCATGGCCCGCTCGGTCAAGGCGGGCAAGCGTGTCACGTTGCAGGACGTGGGTTTGTTCTCCGATGGCACGGCCGTGAAGCTGGTGGGCGAAGAAACCATGCGCCTGACCAAGGCCCTGGTCGATGACTTCGTGATCGTCAGCACCGACGAGGTCTGCGCGGCCATCAAGGACATCTACCAGGACACCCGCTCCATCGTCGAGCCTGCCGGTGCGCAAGGTGTTGCGGCCGTCAAGCAGTACGCCGAACGCCATGGCGGCCAGGGCAAGACCTACATCGCCATCAACTGCGGCGCCAACATGAACTTCGACCGGCTGCGCTTTGTGGCTGAGCGCGCCGAAGTCGGTGAGCAGCGCGAAGCCTTGATGGCCGTGACCATTCCGGAAGAGCGCGGCTCCTTCAAGCGCTTTTGCGAGACCATCGGCCCGCGCAGCGTGACCGAGTTCAACTACCGCATCTCCGACGAGAAGCAGGCCCATGTGTTCGTGGGCCTGACCACAAGCGAGAAGGGCGAGTCGAAGAAGGTCGTCAGTCAGTTCGAGAAGCAAGGCTTCAAGACGGTTGACCTGACCCACGACGAGCTGGCCAAGACCCACATTCGCCACATGGTGGGCGGGCGTTCGTCGCTGGCCGAAGGCGAGCGCCTTTACAGCTTCATCTTCCCGGAGCGCCCCGGTGCCTTGATGACCTTCCTGACCAGCCTGCCTCCGGGCTGGAACATCAGCCTCTTCCACTACCGCAATCAGGGTGCTGACTACGGTCGCATCCTGGTGGGCCTGCAAGTGCCCAAGGCCGAGACCAAGTCCATCAAGCCCTTCCTGGACAAGCTCGGCTACATCTATGTGGACGAGACGAAAAACCCGGTGTACCGCTTGTTCCTGCGTTGAGTTGATGGGCGTTTGATTCGCCAGAAATGCAAAAAGCCCTGAGGTGATGCTCAGGGCTTTTTTGTTTGCCAGCGGTGCGCTTGCTGTCTGGCGTGGCGGGCTCGATCAGTTCGGGCGGCCTGGGCGCATCATGTGGCCAGTCGGGCCACCGGGCGGGCCACCCTCCGGCGCGCCGAGTGAGCCTGTCGCACCAGGCATGCCGCTGGGCGCTTGTGGTGGTGCCATGCCTGGCGTACCACCTGGGCCACCATCCGTGCTGAAGCCGCTGACTGGTGGCAAGGCGCCGGTGGGTGGTGGGGGCAGCAAGGGCAGATCCAGCGTGGTGGTGGCCGGGCCATCCACCGTACCGATGGCGGCGCCGCGTTGGCTCAGGGATTTGAGGACCAGATCACCTTCGATCACGCCACCGACCTTCACGGCACGAGGCGGTTTGCCGTCAATCGACAACAGGGCAACGCCCGAGCTGTCGCCTTCCATGCGAGGGGCCACCACGCCGATCAGTTTGAGGCGGCTGGCCAGGGCTGATGCGGCAGAAGGATCGGCGGTCGGGGCTGACGCCTTGACGGGGCCGGTCAGCAGTCGGTGCAAGTCACCTTGCGTGCCGCCATCCAGCGACACAGGCGTCGCGTTGGCGGGCACGCCTGTTGGTCGGGCCAACCAGCGCAGGCCCCAGTACGCCAGACTCGCCGCGACGGCGGCCCAAATGATGAGGGCGAAGATGCGTGATGCCATGATCCGGCCATTATGATGGGTGTTCGATGCGTCGTGCGGCCGAAAGTGGCCTTTGAACCTCGGGTTCATCCCGCATCGAACCGGTCCCGTCCTCGTGCATGCTGGCGCCCTTGATAGGATTCAATGGGAACCAAGTCGCCGAATTCGGTGTCCCATGGCCAGATTGTTTTCGGAAATTCACATGAAGATGTTTGCGCGTACCCTGCAGCGTGGCTTCACGCTGATTGAGTTGATGGTTGTGCTGGTGATCATCGGGCTGCTGGCCGCCCTGATCGTGCCCAACGTGCTGGATCGGGCCGATGACGCCCGCGTGACGGCTGCACGAACCGACGTCAGCAACCTGATGCAGGCGCTCAAGCTGTACAAGCTGGACAACCAGCGCTTCCCGACCGGCGAACAAGGTCTGCAGGCCCTGGTGGCCAAGCCAACTGCTGCGCCCGTGCCGAACAACTGGAAGCCTTATCTGGAAAAGCTGCCCAATGACCCATGGGGGCGTTCCTATCAGTACGTCAACCCTGGTGTGAAGGGGGCTGTCGATGTGTTCAGCTTCGGGGCGGACGGCCAGGCTGGTGGCGAAGGCCGCGATGCCGATATCGGCTCCTGGCAGTAAGGCGCGCCGCGCGCGCGGCTTCACCTTGCTGGAATTGATGGTGGTGGTGGCGATGATCGCGATCACCACCGCAGTCGTTTCTTTTGCGATTCCCGATCCTTCGGCGACGCGACTGGAGCGCGAGGCCGCTCGCCTGATCGCCTTGCTGGAATCCGCCCGCACGCAAGCCAGGGCTGGCGCCATGACCGTGCTGTGGGTGCCACAGCCCAATGGTCCCGAGGCTGACTACCAGTTCCTGGGCATGCCCGCTGCGCTCATGCCGCCGCTCAAATGGCTCGAATCGGATGTCAAGGCCGAAGTGGTCGGGGCGAGAAGCGTCGTGCTGGGCCCGGAGCCGGTCATTGGCGCACAAAGTGTGATTTTGCGGCTGGAAGACAAGCAGATCATCATCAGTACCGATGGCCTGGGTGCCTTTGATGTACTCACGGGCGATGCCGGGCAAGACGATGCCGGCGATCAGCAGGAGGCCGTCAATGCGTCCGGGACCTGATGTGCGCACCCCGCGTGGCATGACCCTGATCGAGGTGCTGGTGGCCTTGGCCATCGTGGCCATGACCTTGTCTGCGGGGATCAAGGCGGCCGGCGGCTTGACGCTCAACGCGCAGCGCATGCGCGATCTGAGCATGGCACAGTGGTGCGCCGAAAATCAGATCACCGCGCTCAAGCTGGGCAAGATCTACCCGCCCGTGGGTGACAGCGATTTCTCCTGTCAGCAACTGGGCCGAACCTTCCCTGGGCATCTGACCGTGCGGCCCACGCCCAATATCAACTTCCGGCGCGTGGATGCGCAGGTGATGGACGAGCAACAGCAACCCATCGTCAAGCTGTCCACGGTGCTGCCGCGCTTCTGATGGCCCGCATGTTGACCCCTCTCCCCACTCGCCCAGCCCGGTCTCTTCGCCAGCGCGGCTTCACGCTGATCGAAGTGTTGGTGTCGCTGCTGATCCTGGCTGTGTTGGCGGCCACGGCCTGGAAGGGCATGGATGGCATCAGCACGGCCCGCCAGGTCGCCGATGGCAACCTCAAGCAGACATTGCGACTGCAGTCGGTGATGACGCAGATGGAAGCCGACCTCGGTCAGGTGATTGATACCGTCATCGTCAACGGCATGCAGTTCGACGGGGCGCATTTGCGGCTGACGCGTCGTACGGCTGAGGGTGTGCAAGTCGTGGTCTGGTACGTGCAGCGCGGCCGCCTCTTGCGTTGGAGCAGCCCGGTGACCTACAAGGTGGGCGAGTTGCAGAAGTACTGGATGAGCTCTTACCAATTGCGTGGCAAGGAGCCTGGCACCCTGACGGCGCTCAAGGGCGTGGAGCAATGGCAGGTTTACTGCTTCCGCAGCGGGGCGATGAGCAACTGCCAGTCCACAGGCAATGTGGCGTCTGCGCAGCCAAATCAGTCGGGGCTGAGCCAACTTTTGCGCGAACAGTTGCCCAATGCCCTGCGCAGCCAGTTGACCCTGGGTGAAGGCAGCGGTTTTGGCGGCACGCTGACCCGTGACATGGTGCTGGCACCTCAGCCAGGGCAGACCAACTGAGGCTCAGATGAACACGCTCAAACACCCGGTCTCTGCTCGTGGGCGTCAGCGCGGTGCGGCGCTCCTCATGGCCATGGTCATCGTGACGCTGGTGGCCACGCTGGCTGCATCCATGGTCTGGCAGCAATGGCGCGCCACGCAGGTGGAAGGGGCTGAGCGCATCCGCACGCAAGCCAGCTGGGTGCTCAGCGGTGCGCTGGACTGGGCTCGGCTGATTCTCCGGGAAGATGCCAAATCGACCGATAAATCCGATCACCTGGGCGAGCCCTGGGCTATTCCGTTGGCCGAGGCGCGCTTGTCCACCTTCCTGGCATCGGACAGCAATAACAACAGCTCGGATGCCGACGATGCGCCCGAGGCCTTCC
>NZ_SCTN01000023.1 GCF_004297345.1 Aquabacterium sp.
CACCATAGTCGGCGGCTACAACGTCAAGCCCCTGATCGACCTGCTGGGCGATGCTGAAGTCGGCGCCGTCGCTGCTGACGCGCTCAAGAAGACCCTGTTGATGTTCGACGCGTTCCATGACGTGTCCGAACTGTGCAAGGCCGGCAATGCCAACGCCAAGGCTGTGATGCAGTCGTGGGCCGATGCCGAGTGGTTCACCGCCCGTCCTGAAGTCGCCAAGAAGATCACCGTGACGGTGTTCAAGGTGCCTGGCGAAACCAACACCGACGACCTGTCGCCCGCTCCCGATGCATGGAGCCGCCCTGACATCCCGATGCACTATCTGGCGATGCTCAAGAACACCCGTCCCGACGCGGCCTTCAAGCCCGAAGAAGACGGCAAGCGCGGCCCGATGCAGTTCATCGAAGACCTGAAGAAGAAGGGCAACCTGGTTGCCTACGTGGGCGACGTGGTCGGCACTGGTTCTTCGCGCAAGTCGGCCACCAACAGCGTGATCTGGGCTACCGGCGAAGACATCCCCTTCGTGCCCAACAAGCGCTTTGGCGGCGTGACCCTGGGCGGCAAGATCGCCCCCATCTTCTTCAACACGCAGGAAGACTCCGGCTCCCTGCCGATCGAAGTGGACGTGACCGCTTTCGAAATGGGCGATGTCATCGACATCTACCCCTATGACGGCAAGATCGAGAAGAACGGCGCCGTGGCTGCCAACTTCGAGCTGAAGTCGCAAGTGCTGCTGGACGAAGTCCGCGCCGGCGGCCGCATCAACCTGATCATCGGCCGCTCGCTGACCGGCAAGGCCCGTGAGTTCCTGGGCTTGAGCGCTTCCACCCTGTTCCGTCTGCCCCAGGCACCGAAGGACAGCGGCAAGGGCTTCACCCTGGCGCAGAAGATGGTTGGCCGCGCTGTGGGCCTGCCTGAAGGCCAAGGCGTGCGTCCTGGCACGTACTGCGAGCCCAAGATGACCACCGTTGGTTCGCAAGACACCACCGGCCCAATGACCCGCGACGAGCTGAAGGACCTGGCTTGCCTGGGCTTCTCGGCTGACCTGGTCATGCAATCGTTCTGCCACACGGCTGCTTACCCCAAGCCCGTGGACGTGAAGATGCACCGCGAACTGCCAGCCTTCATCTCCAACCGCGGCGGCGTGGCCCTGCGTCCTGGTGACGGCGTGATCCACTCGTGGCTGAACCGTCTGCTCTTGCCTGACACCGTCGGTACCGGCGGCGACTCGCACACTCGCTTCCCCATCGGCATCTCCTTCCCCGCTGGCTCCGGCCTGGTCGCCTTCGGCGCCGCCACCGGCGTGATGCCTCTGGACATGCCTGAGTCCGTGCTGGTTCGCTTCAAGGGCAAGATGCAGCCTGGCATCACCCTGCGTGACCTGGTGCATGCCATCCCCCTGTACGCCATCAAGGCTGGTCTGCTGACCGTGGCCAAGGCCGGCAAGAAGAACATCTTCTCGGGCCGCGTGCTGGAAATCGAAGGCCTGCCAGACCTGAAGGTCGAGCAAGCGTTCGAACTGTCCGACGCTTCGGCTGAGCGTTCCGCTGCTGGTTGCACCATCAAGCTGAACAAGGAGCCTGTGGCCGAGTACCTGAAGTCGAACATCGTTCTGATGAAGAACATGATCGCCGACGGTTACGCCGACGCTCGCACCCTGCAACGCCGTATCGACGCACAAGAAGCCTGGTTGGCCAACCCCAACCTGCTGGAAGCCGATGCTGACGCCGAGTACGCTGCTGTCATCGAAATCGACCTGGCCGACATCAAGGAACCCATCGTCTGCTGCCCTAACGACCCAGACGACGCCAAGTTCCTGTCTGAAGTCGCCGGCACCAAGATCGACGAAGCCTTCATCGGCTCTTGCATGACCAACATCGGTCACTTCCGCGCCGCTGGCAAGCTGCTGGAAGGCAAGAAGGACATCCCAGTTCGCCTGTGGGTGGCTCCTCCAACCAAGATGGATGCTGCAGAGCTGACCAAGGAAGGCTTCTACAACACCTTCGGCACCGCTGGCGCCCGTACCGAAATGCCCGGCTGCTCGCTGTGCATGGGTAACCAGGCTCAGATCAAGGAAGGCTCGACCTGTATCTCCACGTCGACCCGCAACTTCCCGAACCGTCTGGGCAAGAACACCAACGTGTTCCTGGGCTCGGCCGAGCTGGTGGCTGTGGCCTCCAAGATGGGCAAGCTGCCTACACCTGCCGAGTACCTGGCCGAGACCGGCGTGATCGCCAAGGACGCCGACAAGATCTACAAGTACATGAACTTCAACCAGATTGAAGAGTACGTTGAGACCGCCAAGGGCGTGAAGGCTGCCTGATCACACTGATCTGAAGGCCTGACGACCAAACCCGCCAGTGAAAGCTGGCGGGTTTTTTTATTTGTCGCAAGAGGGCTTCAGCTGTGACTGAAGGCGTCAACAACTCACCTCCAACGAGCGCCCATCTGCGGCGGTGATCTCCACCTCACCACTCTGGAATGTGGTGTACGGCGTTTTGTATTGAAGTAGTACGACACCATCTTTGGGTACACGCACACACCCGACCACAGATCCAGTGCTACCGCCGAGGTAGTCGTACCAGATACGGTAGGCGTGCCGGCCTTCGCTCTTGTCAAAGAAGGTGGCTTTGCCCCAGGAGACTGGTGCGGGAGTCTGGTTGTCAAACGATACGTTGACA
>NZ_SCTN01000024.1 GCF_004297345.1 Aquabacterium sp.
TTGCGCAGCGTCAACCGTGACGTTGCGCAAGACAGGCTCAATAGCACGCACACCGTTAGCACTCACCAATCAGGGGTAATGGGATCGGGTGGTGGCGTAGGGGTGTCAATTGGCAGCCGCTCTCACCAAGAGAACACCTTACAGCAAGGTGTATCAGCATCTGCCAGTACGGTTGGGTCTACCGCAGGCAATGTGCAGATCACTGCCGGTCAACGCTACACTCAAACCGGAAGCGATGTTCTGACACCGCAAGGCAGCGTGGACATCACGGCTCAGAAGGTGGACATCACCCATGCGCAGGAGAGCCGCCAGACCACCACCCAGGTGCGAGACAAGCAAACCGGTGTGACCCTGAGCGTCAGCAATCCTGTTATCAACGCGACACAAACGGCGCGCCAGATGAACAAGGCCGGTAGCCAGACGCAAGACGGGCGCATGAAGGCGCTGTCCAAGCTCACCACTGTGTTGGCGGCCAACAATGCGGCGGGCGATGTACTCAAAGACCCCAGCGCCGCAGGTGGTGGCAGCGTGAGTGTGATGCTGGGCAATAGCCGTAGCCAGAGCACCACGGTACAGACCAGCCAAACGGCGCGTGCCTCGCAAGTAGCGGCAGGCCAGGATGTGTACATCACCGCCACAGGTGCAGGCACGCAATCAGACCTGACCGTGCAAGGCAGTAACGTGCAGGCTGCAGGCAATGTGAGCTTGCAAGCCCAGCACGACGTGCAACTGCTTGCTGCGCAAAACAACAGCAGTGAGCGCAGCAAGAATTCCAGCAGCAGCGCCAACATTGGCGTGAAGGTGGACAAGAATGGCCCGGCTTTGGCGGTGTCGGGCAGCAAGGGCACGGGCCGTGGCAACGGTGATGAAACCACCTTCACCAACACACATATTGAGGCAGGCCAGCGCTTGACATTGCAATCAGGCGCGGACACAACGCTCAAGGGGGCAGTGGCCAAGGGCCAGCAGGTCACCGCCAACGTGGGCGGGAACCTTAACGCGCAGAGCTTGCAAGACACCAGCAACTACGCCAGCAGCCAGCGCAACATCAGCGGTGGCGCATCGGTTTCGCTGTCTGGCAAGGTGAGTGCCAATGCCAGTTATGGGCAAACCAAGATCAACAGCAACTACGCCAGTGTGGCCGAACAAAGCGGCATCCAGGCGGGTGACCAGGGCTTCACCGTCACGGTCAATGGCACCACTGCGCTCACAGGCGCAGTGATTGCCAGCACAGACAAGGCGGTGCAAGAAGGCAAGAGCAGCCTCACCACCGCCAGCCTGAGCACCAGCGATATCCAGAACAAGGCTGACTACAAGGCCACGGCCTACAGCGTGAGCATTGGCACAGACGCCGGGCAGACCTCGGCGGGCTTTGGCAGCGACAGCGGGCACGCCAGCTCCACGACGACAGCGGGGGTATCAGGGATCGCGGGCAACAAGGCCGTGCGTACAGGCGATGCCCAACAAGGCATTGCCAAGATCTTCGACCAGACCCGCGTGAGCCAGGAGGTGGGCGCGCAGGTGGCCATTACCTCTGCGTTTGGACAGCAGGCGGCCAAGGCGGTGGGAGATTTTGGTCAAAGCAAGACCAAGCCGGTGGACGACGCGCGCACGCGGCAGCAACTTGATGCGCTAGCGGCACAAGGTCAGCTCACGCCAGATGGGCAAAAGATGCTGGATGCCTTGACCAAACAGGGTATGACCAGCGCACAGGCCCAGGCTAACTTGAGCAACCCTGCCCTGCTGGCCGACTACGACAACTGGAAGGAAGGCGGGGCCTACCGTGTGGCGGCACACACCGTCATGGGGGCGCTTGGTGGCGGGGCGGCTGGCGCAACAGCCGCAGGTGTCACAGCCGATGCTGCGCCAACGCTGGACAAGCTGCAAACGGACTTGCAGGCATCCCTGGTCAAGGCTGGTGCCAACGATCAGGTTGCTGCGGCAGCTGCGCGTCTGCTGGTTCAGGCCTCGGCCACAGCAGGCGGGGCGGTGATCGGCAGCGCCACAGGCGGCGGTGTGCAAGGTGCCATGGCAGGTTTTAATGTGGACGGCAACAACCGGCAGTTGCACGACCAGGATCGCGCTAATGCCAGAAGGCTGTACGCCCAAGCCCAAAAGGAAGGCAAACCCTACTCGATGGCAGACATTGAGGATGCGCTGCGATACGCCAGCGTCAAGGGCGAGACGGTCACTAGCAACACGCAGTACCAACCCAAAGCATCGCCCGCGCAAGCAGACAAATCGAGCACAGATGCGCTGACCCGATCAGCAGACGACCTCATGGTGCCGGGCAAGGACACCAATGCCAAACAGGGCTGGGTACCTGATGGACAGGGTGGACTGGTGCAGAACATCGGTTTGGGACGCGCAGATGGCGTACCTCTGCCCAAGGCTGATCTGGTGGCCTTCATCCAAAGCAATGCCAAGGACTACACATGGGCCCCAGGCACCGTTCAAAGCGTAGTGGTGAGTGTGCCTTCCACAAGCACAAACGGGCAGCAGACCGTGCAGAGGCAGATTGCATTTGCCAATGGTCAAGCCTTCAGCTTGCCGGTGGCGCCATGCCCTGCAGTCAGTTGCACCAACGACAACCCAGTTGCGTGGTTCAGCACTGATCCCGCTGATCAGAAGATACTGGCTGCTTACAAGGAAGCCAGAGCCAAGGAAGATGCCAAGGCTGCAGCGAAGGGGGCCATTGTGGTGGGCACGGCAGTGGTGGCCCCGCCTACTTTGATTGGCTCTGTCGTAGCGGGTGGTGTCATTGGTGGCGGCAACAGCGCAACGGATCAGGCCATTGACAAGGGGACGGTAGATGCCAAGACCACTGCGGCGGAAACCGTCAAAGGTGCGGTACTTGGTGGGGCTGGCTATGGTGCGGCTGTAGTTGCCGGGAAGGCTGTGGGCAAGGTCGCCG
Source organism: Aquabacterium sp. (assembly GCF_004297345.1). Classification (GTDB taxonomy): domain Bacteria; phylum Pseudomonadota; class Gammaproteobacteria; order Burkholderiales; family Burkholderiaceae_C; genus Aquabacterium. The sequence goes on from NZ_SCTN01000024.1 coordinate 2,915, forward strand.
ACATGGCTGACAACGCGGTTTCGGGCGGAGCCACTGCGGCACAAACCGACGCACAGGCTATTGCCAAGGCCAAGATCGACAACAATGCCACAGCCGATATGCCGGGGCTTGGCTCAAGTGCTGTGCGGGATTTCAAGCCAGGGAGCACGTACCGGGCTGAGAACATCAATGCGGGGCAGGTCACAGACAGAGATGGACTGCAACGCATCAACGAAGCACCAATCGGAAGCATTCCAAAGAACAACAACGATTTGCAGATCGCGGAGCAGACCGGAACACGCCCCCCCCGCTATTCCACGGCGTACCCAGCCTGGCAAGAACGAACACTAGTTACCGATACCGTCAACACCACCCCTGAGCCTATGAGAATGGTCATCGATCAAGGCCAGTACGAGAAAATGAACCAGGCGATTCGTACTGGGCAAAACCCCGCAACGATATTGGGTAGTTGGGCCACGAAAGATCCCGTGACATCTATCGCCGATATGCGTCAGAATTTGGCTGTGACCCAGGAATTCAAATCCAACGCCCAACCAAATGGCTTGCCAAACAAATTCTATGTGGTCGAATTTACCGTGGCGCCAGGTGTCGGAATACGTGAAGGCACTGCGGGAGGTATGTACGACTATGCAACCAGACAGGTTCTTCCTGGTGGTGCTCAGCAAGTGAACTTCATGGTCAATACACCATACACCAACCCTGAGCTATATAAGATTACCTCAGTGAAGGAAATCAAATGACTGCCCTTGACCCAGTCGCTGCGGTCTACTACATCGCCAAATACCAAAATGGCGAAGTGGAAGAAGCGCTTGTTGATGGTTCTTCTCCATATGCGCCGAAACATAGAAGCTCAGACACGCCGTGGGACGCCGTGGTCAAGCGTGGCTTGGCAACCGCAATAACGCTTCGAATTGTTACGATCGGCGGAGCCGAGTACCAATTGCGTGGAGCTGCGATCGACGCAAAAATCCTCGTGGACAAATCCGGCGTGTTGGTGGTGTATTCAAAAGAGCCCAGCCATCTCGACAAGGATTTCTATCTACCCCCCCCGCATAATGCAGCAATCTTCAATGCAGACGCAAGTCTGCGGCTCACTCTGGCAAATCCCAACGAGGGCAAGGGCTGGTACATACACTCCGCTCATCAGGAAAAGGCAAACGAAATAGGCGTCAATGTAACCAACGATGAAGAGTGGCCTGATCTGCTTTACTGTCGACTTGATGAGGTTGGTTGCAAACTAATCGATACAGGAATTTCAAGAGACCGTCGCTAACCGATGTGGGGTGTATCTGGAATTAATCTTGAATGACAAGTTTTAATGAAATCTCGCGATTGGTTCTTGAGGCAGGTCGCAAGGGCGGCGTACCCGACACCTACCTCCGTATAGCCTCGGCCTCCGCACAGGACAGAACGCCGCACGTCGAGGTGGACAGTGACACATTCGCGTATGTCGTGTCGGAGCGAGGGTGTGAACTTTCACGCCAGGTCACAAATAGCCTTGACGACTTGCTCTACGTCATCGTGAGCGACATCGTCGAAAAGTACGCCTACGTCACGGAGTGCACTCAGCGTGAGCGGGGTAAGGATCCTCGTCGTGCTGCCTTTGGTATGTGGCTAGCCATCATGAACACCATAAATGGTGAATGGGGCAAACGGCTCGCGCATGAATTGGATGCGGTGCTTGCTCGCGCACCATACGTCGACATCTGATCAGATGATGTTGCCTGGTGGAGAACATGCCTTTTTTGCGCCAGACAAGTTTGTGATTGATCCGAAAGGCCTGAGGCCTATCAAATGAGTGTTCAAAAAATCCTGAAAACAGGACTGCGGAAGCGCGGTGCTGATGGCTTGGAGGCCATTGTCTTCATTGACGGGGATGAACGTAGTACGGACGAGCGATGGGCAGAAGTAAGGAAACTTGTTCAACCCAAAGTGGAGCTGGGATGTGCAATCTGGTTGGAAGATGGCACAAAAGTCACGCTACCTTTCACCGCATTGCCGTGGATACTCCCCGACCGGACTGGGGTGTTGGTTTTGTTTGAGTCGGGTGAGTACACCCACCAAGACGGGACGGACGTTTTTGCTCCGCCTAACAATGCTGCCATCTACAACGCTGATGGCAGCTTACGTTTTCAACTGAGATTTCCTGCCGGAGATTTCTCGGGCCGGATCGGCGGAATCCATTCCGGCAGCATGCCCGACAAGTTTGAAGGCATGATGGGGGTGGTGGCAGGCTCGGCGCAAGGTATGCCTGAGTGGGTTTACGCCGTTGATCCCAATAGTCCTGAACTCATTTCAACGGGGCAATGGGTGAGGTGGTGATGCACTTGCTCTCTGCGTCCCGAAGCCTGTTCCTTCGAGGGGGCGAGCTTCTGGCAGGCTAGCATCGCTGGCTCGTCTCACATCCTCGATGTAAGTGGGCTGGTGAAATGACGCATGATTTCCATGATCTATACGTTTCCAGAGAAAAACAGTTCTCCGCCGGAGTTGACAGATCAACTGGAAAGCACTATGGGTCGTTCTTGGACGTTACGACCAATCGGCGCAGTGAGTACGAGGTCTACTTTGAGTTGCCTTCGCCTCTCCC
>NZ_SCTN01000216.1 GCF_004297345.1 Aquabacterium sp.
CGGGGCATGAAAGCGAAGTTATTGAGCGCCTGATCCTGGATGCTCGGGAACGCTTCGTGACCCTTCTGAACACAGAGCAGGGCATGAAGCTCGCCAACGAAGTCAAACGAAAGCTAACCGATCTGGTCTACCCCTGGGCTACGCACTACATCGGCTACGAAGCGGACCCGCTGCTTGATATTTATTTTTTCGGTCTGGCTTCACTGCAGCTCCAGATGGAGGAGGGCTACGACAGTTTTCACTTCGCGACCAGATTCGGCGGCATCACCTATCAGACCTACGTTCTTGCATTGACGTTCGTGATCGCCAACTATGTGCGGCACGAAGCTTTCGCCGAAGCGCTGGTATCCAAGGACCGATCCATCGCACTGGAGAACGTACTCACGATCACATCTGACATCGAAGGGTTTGTCGCAGACATGCGCGATGCAGTGAACTTCTTCGGTGCTGAGTACGAGAGCTTTGAACAAATTGACCTAACTCAGGCGAGGGCTGTATTCGACGTTCTCTCATGTGGACGGCACAGCTTGGATCTGGTCTCTGCGCCTGGGGTGCCGATCCCATTCATCGTGCAGTGTTCCGACGAGGGTTTCATCCACTGCCCTGCGGGCGCCCGCGGTGAACCGCTTCGCTTCCTCCTGGAATCACTTCGTCATCATTTCCCAAAGGACTATGACCGCAACCAGACGTCCAGAGAGCGTGCTCTCCAGCAGGCGGTTCGGCGGATTCTGAGCAAGTCATTTTCGGGATTGGAATTCCGGGAGAATATCAAGGCAAAGGTTGACGGGAAGCTGCTTACGGACATCGACTTAGTCGTGATCGAGAAAGATAGTGGAACCGTCTTGCTGTGCCAGTTGAAGCACCAAGACCCCTACGGCACAAGCATCCACGCAGAGCGGACTCGTGGGGAGCGCCTTGTGAAGGAAACACTGTCATGGCTGGATGCAGCACAGACATGGCTAGGCAGCATAGGGCTTGAAGGACTACCGCAGGTGCTTCGTGCAGATTTTCCATTGCGTGAAGATGGGATCTACAAGCTCGTAATCGCCCGGCACTTCGCGCATCAGCTTAAGAACATCGCACCGTGTCAAGGTGCGCTCTATGCAACGATGGCGCAGTTGTTGGTTGCGGCAACTTCAGTTGAGCCCGGTGGACGTCCCAGTAACCTTGCCGCCCTACTTGGCCGCCTGATGCAAATACCTGAGTTTCAAGCGGCCTACGAACATCAGCCCGAGAACCAAACAAACTGGAAAATCGGTGATCTCCAGTTCGTCACTTATCAACAGGCGTGATATGTCACTCATCACTTGGCGGTATCGCCCAATTTCAGTTCAGGTAGTCCCACATTCTGCACGAGAGGGTTAGGTGTCAGTGCATTGCGCTTGGTGCTTCTCGTAGTCTTCAATCGAATCGAAGCCCGCAGGTACATGAGTCCACCCTCGGTCCTCCGGGCTGAATGCGAAATCGGCGATACGGTCAGGAAGTGCTGGCTGTGGAGTCGGCCGCCCCAAGTATGCATAAAAGAGGTGGTTGATCAGGCATTCACCGACTTGCCCACGCAGCTCATACCAGCGATCGTCTTCGTCACACCCTTCTTTTATCAACGACGTGCACACCCAGCCCCAAACCTCAACCTCGGCATCATCGATCGTCCGGCCCAGTTTGGCGAAGTGCTCTCGCGTGTAGTACTGTTGAGGATCGATATGCACGCCAAGCTTCACGTAGCAGTCGTACGCGACCTCAAGAAGAAGGACAAAGAAGTCTCGGCACATGGAAACTACGTCGTTGTCTTGCCGCTCCGGCGCGTTAGCACCCCTATCAAAGTAATAGAGGGACTTTCCACGATGGTGCATGGATGCAGTCACCGGGTATGGACCTCCATGGACGTGATCGTTGCGCGTGTCGAGAAAAAACTTGGCCAGTGGCTCGCGCTTAAGACGATCGCGATGAGGACCGTACCACGCCTCGAACCCTGGGAGGTGCTTGAATTGCTGCAAGGCTAACGTCGTCGTGCGCGCTGCAGAGACGTACGCGCTGAAGAGATAGTTGAAAGACGACGCTTCACTTGGCGGGTGGGCCATCTGTCGAAGAAAGAACTCTGTTTCAGCCGTCTTGGTATCGACCGTCTCAAAGGTGTGTTTTATGGGATTACGCGTCGAGCTCATGAGCAAATCTTGCCTTGAAATGCGGCTTGCCTTTTGCCGTCGCATCACATCTATGTAAATTGATGTCGAGGGTGTTCGAGCCTAGTCTAGATATAGCGAGCGTATTGCGACACGGGCAGATGGCCCATCAGCGGCGCAGAGATCGATGTCGTAGGCTTGCTGTTTGAACTGGGGCTGACTTCGCGATGAATGCACTTGATCTTGGGAGTGAAGGATGCCTTGATACACCGCGTGGAATGAATGCCTTGATCTTGGAACTACTGATCATGCGCGCGCGGAAGATGTGGTGCGTGCGAAGTTGCGCGCCATCAAGCACATCATCGATTGCTACTGCGCTGTGAACGACTTTCCATTGCCCAGCTTGGCGCAGGGCGTCCATGTGGATTCGTTGCGGCAGCCGAAACCAAGCAAGGATGCGCAGATTCGACAAGCGATTGGCTACCACTTTGCATGCGACGAGGTCAGCGTCTCGGTGCTCTATGACGCGTGTTCCCTGCTCAATGAAAAGCACTAGGAGGATCAGGCTTACCTTGCGGTGATGCTGACCTCTTCATCGCTGCTCAGGGAGCACCCTGAGAAGTTTCGGGCGACCTACTGAGTTTGAGACAGCGGGCGTCCGTTGCTGTCCATAGATGGTCTAGATCGTCAGTTTGCCACCCTCGTGATGGCCATAGTCGTGCCAGTTGCATTTGCAGTCGGTCCGTAGTCCAGAAGCACTAGGACGTGACCATCAGGACCCCTGGCCTTGGCCGCACAGGTCTCGGCAAATCCGTTGGCGCGGCGCGCAGAGAGCCTGTGCCATTGCTTTTGAAAGACCCGACGACGCTCCCGTTCGCGTCG
>NZ_SCTN01000217.1 GCF_004297345.1 Aquabacterium sp.
CCATCCGGCCCGCTGGGCGGCTCAGGCCGCAAAACGAATATCTCGCGATCCTCCTAGGCTGCCGCGAGACCGCCATTGGCCAGTCAGCGTGCCGTCATCGGCCTTCGGCCGGCGGCAGCAATCGCTGCGGATCGGACATTCGGCTTGTCCCGCTCAATGTCGGAGCTGCAGCGAAACGATCGCTCGGCAAGTAACTCCGGAAGACCGTTCCCAGCAGGGAGTGTGAAGCCACGTACGGACTCGAGAGCCGACATACAGGGACTGCACGGAAAGGTCATCGGCAAACAAGTAGCGCTTCATCGATGGCAACTCACCGCAGTCCAGCCACTAAGTTGCCCGATACTCCAGCTCATGGGTTCGATCATCTATAGCCATCTAAACGACAGCCTGCTACTGGACCAGAGCCTGATCGCAAATCAGTTTCGAAGTGTCTCGGACGGTGCGCTGCATATCGCACTCAAGCAGTACCGTGACTTCTGCATAGCCAATTTCGCCGCACTGCTCGAGGAGGTAGCTCCCGAGGCAGGAAAGCTCAGGCTATTCGTCGGAGAGAACGCAGACGAAAAAATCTTGAAACAAGGCGCGTTCTATCTCGACACGGTGATCATGTCCGATCCGATGTTCGCGTTGACGCGACCGGAACATGAGGTCACCCTGGCATGGTCCAAGGCCTTCGGTATGCCAAGCACGGAAGGCGTGGATCGTGCCGGCGTTGTCCGAGCCGCAAAGGTACTGCTGTCTTGCCGAGCTTTGGTCGCAAACGGCTATGTCCGCTTTTTCCCCACTACGCTCAAAAACGAGGCGCCAGCTGAACTCCCGATCTATGCTCCCAGCGATGCCTTTGAAAGTGTCTTACCGTCTCACCTGCTGTCACGCTACAAGGAGGCTGCGGACGTAAGGTCGGTCGTCGCGAGCCCAAAAGGATTGCTGGTTCAGTCAAAGCTGGAGCTCGGTCGTAGGATCCACGTCGACTTCGATGGCATAGAGAGCGGAAGGGCCTTCGGCTACAACCTTCTTGAGCAGGAGGTCTTGTCATGGGATCAGAAGGCTGGAAGAGCACAGGTAGCGATGCGTATGCCCAAGACACTGCCATCAAGGGAAGCATTCGATGCGTGGGTATCGCAGTCGGTCAACAGCTCAGCACGGATGCACTTCGAGATGCTGCGTCGTGACATCCATTGGTCCGCACGCTTTGGTTCGCAATACATGACCCGGTCCCGGTTCGCGGCTTCAGTGCTTGACAGCACAGAGGAGATGTCCTCCAGCAGCATCCAATCGTCAACCTCAAGTGGCTGGCTCAACCTTAATCTGTCAGTCTTTGATGGCGTTTCTATGGGCCGGTTGATGGCTGCTAGATCAGATGAAGAAGCCTTCCGACGGTTCCGCCTGCAGTTGGAAAAGCATTTTCGAGATCTGCGGCTTGAAGCTGATCCTGAAAAGCGGCGTCAGAAGACTGAAAACGCCATGCATGAGTTGATGGAGATCCAATTGACTGAAGTTGATAGCGCCATCCGCCGACTCAAACGCAAAGGTGTGTTGACAGGGTTGGGTGCTGTCGCAAGCCTTGCCGCGGCAACTGCAACCTCCGGAGCAAGTCTCATCGCCACTATGTGCGCGGCCTATGCTGGTTACAAGACGTTCGAAGAGTACCGCATCTCCGCCAAAGAAAGCCCCGCTTACTTTCTTTGGCAGACCCTCCGGCGAAAACGTACGCAGTAGTCAAGGTACAACGACCAATGAAGCTGACGCTACAGCCTTCGCACGGTCATACTTGAAAGTTCCCGTCTCAAAGCAAAACGTCGGCTATGCGAGACCTGACATACCCGCGAGGCAGTCGCTGAGCACATGTCGAACGACTGCTCTCAGCCAATTCTGTTGAAAAACTCCCTGTACCTTTGAGGTCGGCGCATTCAAGGGGTCTTCAAGGCCTTCGCCACTTGGCATTCGTCGATCCTGCGCCGTTCTATGCGGTCTATTTTTAGAGTCTGGCCGATCGTGATCGGCATAGGCGAATTTTTCAACAGAATTAGCCTAGACCAGCCGTCGGTCAGCTTGCATCCATTGACGATCCCATCTGACCGAGTGGGCCAGTCTGCCCACAGAGTGCTACGCTCCCAAAAGTCGTTTCGAATCAATGCGTTTTGAGACTATGTTCTTCGCTGACAGAGCGTCAGCAAACTCAGTTTTGAAACTATGTTTTGAATTTTGAAACTTTGTTATCCGACTCCTAGCTGTCACCCATGTTCCAACGCCTCACCATTCCCGTTACCTCGTTCGAACAGAACTGCTCATTGGTTTATTGCACGGAAACCAACGAGGCAGCCTTGATCGATCCGGGCGGCGATGCCGGCACGCTGCTGGAAGCGGTGGAAGCGCGCGGCCTCACGCTCAAAGCCTTGTGGCTCACGCATGCCCACATTGATCATGCAGGCGCCACGGGGCATCTGGCCAACACGCTGAGCTTGCCCATCATCGGCCCTCATCTGGGTGACAAGTTCTGGATCGATGCCCTGCCGCAGCAAAGCCAGATGTTCGGCTTCCCGCTGGCGGAGGACTTCACGCCCACGACGTGGCTCAATGAAGGCGATACCGTTCAGATCGGCCGCTGCACCCTGCAGGTGCTGCACTGCCCTGGCCATACGCCCGGCCATGTGGTGTTCTTCGAGCCCACCACGCGCCATGCGTTTGTGGGCGATGTGCTGTTTGCCGGCAGCATCGGCCGCACGGACTTCCCTGGTGGCAACCACGCCGATCTGATCAAGGCCATCAAGACCAAATTGCTGCCACTGGGCGATGACGTCACCTTCACGCCTGGCCATGGCCCGGAGAGCACGCTGGGCGAAGAGCGCGTGGGCAATCCTTATTTGTGAGCAGCACCCCAATAGGCCAGCGCAGGCGCACCGTCCAGATAGCTTGAGCCGGTCTTGAGCGGCGCATCAAAGCGCTGTGCGGGTTTGGCGGCGCGCTCATAGATCGGCAGCACCTTGCCCAACTGGGCTTGCATGTCGGTGATGCGCGTGGCACTGGCCGGGTGGGTGGACATCCACTGCGGTGGCGCGCCCTTGTTGGCCGCACTCATCTTGCGCCACAGGCTGATGCCGGCGCGCGGGTCATAACCGGCGTGTGCTGCCAGGTCCATGCCGACCAGATCGGCCTCGGTCTCGTCTTCGCGGCTGAACTTCAAAGTCAGCAACTGGCTGCCCACATTGAGCAAGGCATCACCCGTGTTGCCCAAGCCCAGGATGCTGGAGATGATGCCTGCGCCCAATGAGGTCGCGCGCGTTTTGCCCGTCTGGGCGCGGGCGTGTTCGCGCAAGGCGTGGGCCATCTCGTGCCCCATCACCATGGCCACCTCGTCGTCAGTCAACTGCAACTGGGTGACGATGCCTGAGAAGAACGCGATCTTGCCGCCCGGCATGCAAAAGGCGTTGAGCTCTTTGGCGTTCAAGGCCATGACCTGCCAGCGCCATTGCTGGGCACGCGGGTTCCACTCGTAGGTGTAGGGAATAAGGCGAGCCGCGATCGACTTGAGGCGGATGGCCAGAGGATGGTTGTCAGGCAGCAGTGCGTTTTGCTGACGCGCCTGCTCGGCCAGTTGCAGGTAATTGCGCTGAGCCGCCGTCTCCAGATCTTCGGCACTGACCATGTACGCGAAGCGGGAGCGCGGCCCCACCTCCACGCCCTCGCGGGCCATGGCGGCAGGCGCCAGCACTGCCAGCGACAACACCCCGGCCCCCAGCATGCGCCCAGCCCAACGTTTCAACTGCAAACCACCCATCACACCCGACCTCGTCTCGTCATCGTTTCGCATCAATCTGCCCGGAACCCTTGCTTAACGCACATCCGCCTTGTTCAGCATACGTCGCACGGCGGGCAGCAGCAAATAGGCCGGGAAGGACAACCAGAAGGTCAGGAAGAAGAAGGTGGCATAGCCCATTTGCTCCACACCCAACCCGCCAGCCCAGCCCGCCACCGCGCGGGAAAATGCAAAGATGGACGAGAGGATGGCGTACTCGGTGGTCGCGCGCTCCTTGCTCGTGATGCCCATCAGGAAGGCCATGAAGGCGCCGGTGCCCAGGCCACTGGTGAAGCTTTCCAGGCCGCTGGCAGCATAAACCGCCATCTGGTAGTTGGCACTCACTTGCAATCCAGGCTCGGTATGCGGTACATACCAGGCCGCCAGGGCGTAACCCAGATTGGAGACGGCCTGCGCCAGACCCAGCACCCACAGGCCCTTGAAGATGCCAACGCGGTCCACATACCAGCCGCCTGCCAGACCACCGGCAATCGACAGCCCCAAGCCCACGTTGACGCTGACCAGACCGATCTGCGCCGGCGTGAACCCGGCGTCCACCCAGAAGGGTTTGACCATGAAGCCCATGGCGGCATCGCCCAGTTTGAACAGCAGGATGAACAGCAGCACCGACAGCATGCCGGGGCGGGCCAGCAGCTCCACCCAGGCGCCGAAGATGGGGCCATCGGCCATGGCGTGCGCCTGCGGGCCGCGGGCTGCCGTCACCATCATCCCGGCGCCGGCAAACATCAGACCCACGGGCACGGCGCCCTTGAACCACCAGGTGCCGCTCACGGCCTGGATCGCCTGCCAGCCGGCCGCCTTGGCGATCGGGCCCAGCACGGGCCACAGCAGGCCGGCCATCACCAGGCCGAGCGCCAGCAGCCACAAGGGTTGCTCACGCACGGCCGCCCATTCCCGGGCCGAGGCACCCTCGTCTCGTGCAGCACGTGGTGGCTGAGCCGGCGCCATCAGGATGGACAAGCCGTTGATTAGCATGAGCACCGCGCCCAGGCCATAGGCCGCAGCCCAGTTAGGCTGCCCGGGCTCGCCCATGGCACCCGCCACCACCAACATGCCGCCTGCCGCCAGCATGCCCACCCGGTAAAAACCGATGCGCAGGCCGTTGGCCACGCCGTATTGCCCCTTGGAGAGCAACTCGATCGTGTAGCCGTCGGTGGCGATGTCATTGGTGGCCGACAGCATCGTGAAGGCGGCCAGCAAGGCCCAGGGCCAGGTCGCGCCCTGCCCCAGCGCCTGCGGATGCAAGGCCAGCGCCACCAGCACCAGCGCCATGCCTGCGTTTGCCCCGGCAATCCACCAGCGGTGGCCGCGCCAGGCATCGATCAATGGCGCCCACAGGAACTTCACGGTCCAGGCCAGGCCCAGCAAGCTCAGCAGACCAATTTCGGCAGGGCCCACGCCCGCCTGCCGCAAGTTGACCGGAAACAGGTCATAAAACAGGCCCAGCGGCAGCCCTTCCGAAAAGTAGAGCAGGGCAACCCAGGCCATCAAGGCCTTGGGGCTGGACAAAGGGGACAGGGTGCCGGAGGACGATTGCATCCCGGGATTGTAGGAACAGCCGCCGCCCGGCCCGGAAAACGAGGGGGATTGGCCCCGCTAAAGCGGACTTTTCAAGGCATACCCCTTCAGCCAAAGCGGGATGATGCCGATAGCGTCGATGGGGTGTCTTTGCAATCTCAAGCCTGACGCCGCCCGGCCCAGGAGGCATACATGAACTTTCGCACCAAAATTCGCATGCTGCCCATGAGCGCGGCAGCGGTCTTCGTCATCGGCGTGGCCATCAGCTTCATCGTGGGGGAACGTACCTCCAGCGTCCTGGCACACCTGCATCAGGTCGACAACCCGCACATGAGTTATGTGACGGCGGTAGACCGCAGCGCCGAGCAATTGCGCCTGACACTGCAAACAGCCGCAGCGGAAGGTGACACAGAGCGCCTGAAAGAAGCCGACGCCATGGTGGCCTCGGCCAAAGACGCGCTCAGCGGCATGCAGAAACTGCCCGAGAAAACCACCGTCGCCCAGGAGTTGAGCAACGCTTTCGAAGCCTACCAATCGTCGGCCATTGGCGCCACTCGGGCCTTGGTCAGCAAGAAGGATCCTGGCGATCAGTTGGGCAAAATGCAAAGCTCCCAGGTCGCTTTGCAAAAACTGCTAGAGCAAAACAAGAAGGACGCCCGCGCCGCGATTGACGAGGTTCAAGCCTCGGCCACCCAGGGCGTGAGCACCAATCTGTGGGTCACGCTGGTGACCGGTGTGGTTGTGTTGAGCGTGCTGGGGATTGCCTCGCAAGCCATCGTCACCTCGGTGTGGCGCGATCTGGGCGGCGAACCGACCGATCTGCGCGACCTGGTCGGCCGCATTGCCGAAGGTGATCTGGACATCGATCTGGAGCACAACCCAAAAGACAGCCATTCGCTCAAGGCTTCGGTCATCACGATGCGGCACAAGCTGCACGACACCATCGGCGTGATCCGCCATGCCACCGATTCGATCGGCACGGCCTCCTCCGAAATCGCCTCGGGCAACCAGGATCTCTCCAACCGCACGGAGCACACGGCCTCGAACCTGCAGCAGACCGCCAGTTCGATGGACGACCTGACCAACACCGTGCGCCAGAGCGCCGATGCGGCCCGTCAGGCCAATCAGATGGCTACAGGGGCAGCCACAGCGGCCCAACGTGGCGAATCCATCGTGACGCAGGTCGTGGCCAATATGGCCGAGATCAACGACGCCAGCCGCAAGATCACCGACATCATCACCGTGATCGACGGCATCGCCTTCCAGACCAACATCCTGGCGCTGAACGCCGCCGTGGAAGCCGCGCGAGCCGGCGAGCAAGGCCGCGGCTTTGCCGTGGTGGCCGGCGAAGTGCGCACGCTGGCCCAACGCAGCGCGCAGGCAGCCAAGGAGATCAAGACGCTGATCAACTCCTCGAGCGAGAAGGTCGAATCCGGCTCGAAGCTGGTGCAGGACGCCGGCAACTCCATGACCGAGATCCTCAACAGCGTGCAACGCGTGTCAGACATCATCGGCGAGATCACGGCCGCTGCGGGCGAACAAAGCCAGGGCATCAGCCACGTGAATCAATCGGTCAACCAGCTCGATCAGATGACGCAGCAGAACGCCGCGCTGGTGGAGGAATCTGCCGCCGCTGCTGAAAGCCTCAAGGATCAGGCGCACAAACTGGCCGATGCCGTTGCCGCGTTCAAACTGGGCCGACAAAGTGGCGCCAGTTCGTTCAGCACCAGCACGCCTGTGCTCAAGCCCCAAGCAAGCGCAGCCAGCAGCTACACGCCCGTCACACCGGTGATCAAGGCCGAGCCAGCCTTCAAGCCTTCGCCAGCAGCAGCCAAGCCGGCGCCGCTGCTGCGTCCCAGCCTGCCGCAGCCCGATGCCGCGCCCGCTGCGCCACCTGCTGCCACCGCCTCGCCCAAGGGCGACGACGATTGGGAAACTTTCTGATCTGATCCGCTGATCGCCAGCGTGCCCCATCACCTCACGCCGACCGGCCTCGCGCCCGTCGGCGTTCGGCTTTTCAGGGGGGTGAAGGCGGGCACTTTTGGGCTACGCTTGCGGCTTCTTGCAGTTGCGCTGCAAAGATACTGCTGCCACGTACAAACCCATGTCTGCCGACACGCCGCCCCGCCATCTGAAATTCGCCGCCAACCTCTCGTGGCTGTACACGGATCTGCCCTTTCTGGATCGGTTCGAGGCGGCTGCGCGTGATGGTTTTCAAGGTGTGGAGTGCCTGTTCCCCCATGAGCACCCGACTGCAGAAGTAGCGGTCCGCCTGCGCGACAACGGCTTGCGACTGGTGCTGTTCAACGCCGCGCCAGGCAACTGGGCTCAAGGCGAACGCGGCCTGGCCAGCCTGGACGGGCGCGAGGCCGACTTCCAGGCCAGCATCCACGCGGCGCTGCAACTGGCCGCAGAGCTGGATTGCCCACGCGTGCATGTGATGGCCGGGCTGTGTGCGTCCAGCGATCGCGATGCCGCCTGGGCCCGCTATGCGCAGCGCCTGCAATGGGCCGCCCAGCAGGCGCAAGCCCACGGGCGCACGCTGATGATCGAACCCATCAATGGCCGCGACATGCCCGGCTACCTGCTGACGCACCAGGCCCAGGCGCACGAACTGGTCCAGGCCATCGGCTCACCGCATCTGCAAGTGCAGATGGACCTGTACCACTGCCAGATCACGGAAGGCGATGTGAGCATGCGCCTGCGCCAGTACCTGCCCACCGGCCGCGTGGGCCACCTGCAAATTGCCGCCGTGCCGGATCGCGGCGAGCCCGACCAAGGCGAGCTGAACTACGACTGGGTCTTCCAGGAACTGCACGCCTTGAACTGGTCAGGCTGGATCGGCTGCGAATACAAGCCACGCGCCGGCACATCGGCTGGCCTGGGTTGGTTGCGCAAGGCCAGCGCCACCTCGATCTGACCTCCACACACACACCATTCCCCAGGGACACGCACCATGAGCGCCACACCAACCTTCCCCGCTACCGTTCGCACCCGCGATGGCCTTGATCTGGTCACCCAGCATTGGCCTGTGGCGGCCGGGCAAGCGCCACGCGGCGTGGCCGTGATCGTGCACGGCCTGGGCGAGCACTGCCTGCGCTATGCCCATGTGGCGGCCTATCTGAACCAGCAAGGCTGGGCCGCCATCGGCTACGACCATCGCGGCCACGGCCGCTCACCGGGCAAGCGCGGAGGCCTGAACGACAACGACGACTTCCTGCACGACCTGGCCAGCATGGTGGACGCCGCCCGCGCTGCCTACCCTGGCCAGCGCCTGCTGGTGGTGGGGCACAGCCTGGGTGGCGCAATCGCCGGTCGATTCGTCTCGGCCCTGGCCACACCGAAAGAAACCGCCCCCTGGTCGCGCCCGGTGGACGCGCTGGTGCTGTCCTCCCCTGCGCTGGATGTGCCCATCAGCGCCATCCAGAAGGGCTTGCTGGCCACGGTTGGCAAGCTCACGCCCGATGTGCCCGTGGGCAATGGCCTCAAGCCCGAGTGGGTGTGCCACAACCCCGCCACGGTCAAAGCCTATATGGCCGACCCGCTGGTGCACGACCGCATCACCGGCCGCCTGACCATGTTCATCATCAACGCCGGCGAAAACGTGCGCGCCCGCGCCCCTCAGTGGGCGGTCCCCACCCTGATCATGTGGGGCGGGCAGGACCGCTGCGTCAAGCCGGAAGGCTCTGCGGCCTTTACTGCTGCGGCCCCCAAGTCACTGATCACCAGCCGCCCCTTCCCTGCGCTGTCGCACGAAATCTTCAATGAAGTCGAGCAAGGCGAGGTGCTCCAGACCATGGGTGACTGGCTCGGCCGCGTTTTTGGTGGATGATCACCCTCTTTGCTGTTTTCCGTTAGACCAACATCATGGCGCTCAAAGCCACCATCTTCAAAGCCCAGCTGCAGCTGGCCGACATGGACCGCAACGTCTATGCCGATCCCGCCATGACGATCGCCCGGCACCCGTCCGAAGCCGATGAGCGCATGATGATTCGCGTGCTGGCCATGGCCCTGAACTGGCCGGCCGACACCTCGGAAGGCACGCTGGAGCTGGCCAAGGACATGTGGGAGCCCGACGAGCCCGCGCTGTGGCACAAGAACTTCTCTGACGAAATCCTGCACTGGGTGGAAGTGGGCCAACCTGATGACAAGCGCATCATGAAGGCCTGTGGCCGCGCCCGCCAGGTCAGCGTGTACGCCTTCCAGAGCAGCACCAATGTCTGGTGGAGCAACATCGCCACCAAGCTCACCCGCCCTCAGAACCTGACCGTCTGGCAGATCCCGACCGAGCAAAGCCAGGCCCTGGCCACGCTGGCCAAGCGCACCATGCAGCTGCAGTTCACCGTGCAGGATGGCACCGCGTGGATCAACGATGGCGAGCAAACCATCGAGATCACGCCCGTCAAGCTCATGGGGCCTCAGTAAGCTCGACCTGGGCCGCTTTCTGCGGTATGGCCGCAGCGGCGCTGCCCGCCATACCGGGCTCGGCATCACGCAGAGCCCGTCGCAGCACCTTGCCAATCGGTGTCTTGGGCAGATCTTCTCTGAACTCGACCACCTTGGGCCGCTTGTAGCCTGTCAGCACCTGTGCGCAATGGTCGCGCACGACCTGCTCGCTCAGATCGGGCTTGTCGCGCACCACGAACAGCTTGACCACCTCGCCTGAGCGCTCATCGGGGATGCCGATGGCCGCGCACTCGCGCACGCCGGGCAACAAGGCCACGGCATCTTCGATCTCGTTGGGGTACACATTGAAGCCCGACACCAGGATCATGTCCTTCTTGCGGTCGATGAGCTTGAGGTAGCCGCGCTCGTCCATCACGCAGATATCGCCGGTGCGCATGAAGCCATCGAGCGTCATCACCTTCGCGGTCTCATCGGGGCGCTGCCAATAACCAGCCATCACCTGTGGCCCGCGCACGGCCAGTTCACCCGGCACACCTGGCGGCTGCTCGCGCCCGTTCTCATCCAGGATCACCACTTCGGTTGAAGGCAGGGGCAAACCGATGCTGCCGGTAAAGCCTTGCAACTGCCCCGGGTTGCAAGTGACCCCTGCCGTGGTTTCAGACAGACCATACCCTTCGCAGATGACCAGCCCGGTCTTGTCCTTCCAGAGTTTGGCCGTGGCCTGCTGCACCGCCATGCCACCGCCCACGGACTGCCTGAGCGCACGCCAGTCCACCGTGCGGAAATCAGGGTGGCGCGCCATGGCCGCAAACAGCGTGTTGACGGCCGGGAAGCTGTGAAAGCGATAGCGTGACAGCTCCTTGAACATGGCTGGCAGATCGCGCGGGTTGGGGATGAGGATGTTGCAGGCCCCCAGGCGCATGCCCAGCATCATGTTCACGGCAAAACCGAAGATGTGATACAGCGGCAAGGCCGCCACCATCGTGAACTGTTCCTGACGCGTGATCGGGTCAATCACGGCCTTGTTCCATGCTTCTGACAGCAGCATGCTGGCCACCACATTGCGATGTGTCAGCGTGGCGCCTTTGCTCACGCCTGTGGTGCCACCGGTGTACTGCAGCACGGCCACATCATCTGGCCCGGGTTGTACGGGTGCAAACGACTGCCTGCGCCCGATGTGCAAGGCACGGTTGAAGCGCACGGCACCCGGCAAGGTGAAGGGCGGCACCAGCTTGCGCACATAGCGCACAGCCAAGTTGATCAAGCTGCCTTTGACCAGGCCCAGCATGTCGCCCAGGCCAGTGAGCACCACATGCTTCACAGGCGTGGCAGCGATCACCTCCTGCAAGGTGTGCCCGAAGTTCTCCAGGATGACGATGGCCGTGCTGCCGGAGTCCTTCAACTGGTGTGCCAGCTCGCGCGGTGTGTAGAGCGGGTTGACGTTGACCACGACCATGCCCGCACGCAGGATGGCCGCCACCACCACCGGATACTGCGGCACGTTGGGCAACATCACCGCCACACGATCACCCGGCTGGAGGCCCAGGCTCTGCAAGTAGGCCGCCATGTGTCGCGAGGCCGCATCAATGTCCGAAAACAGCCAGGCTTTCCCCATGAAGCGATAAGCCGGCAAGGGGGCATGCCGCGTCAAGCCTTCGTCCAGCAAGGCCACCAGCGAGCTGTAAGCCGACGCGTCAACCTCATGCGGGACACCTGGCGGATAGTGCTTCAGCCAGATCTTTTCCATAGGGGCTCCTCAGCGATGAGCCGGATGGCTCAGGCACGGTCTGATTCTTCTACGGATGGCCCCAAATGCGTGCACGGGATGCCCCCTATGGCGCTGTGCGTTAAGGCTCTGTTTGACCCATCATTTCTTCGCACCGCCATCACAAAGCATCCAGCAACATCGGATGGCTGGATGGAGCACGCCATCCAGATACCGCC
>NZ_SCTN01000218.1 GCF_004297345.1 Aquabacterium sp.
CTCGACCTGCGCCCCGGCCTTTGCCCCGCCTGACTACAACACCTCCGCCCCCTCAAGCGCCCCATGACCACGCCCCCTCGCCCCACAGCCGTCCAACCCAGCCCCATCGTGCTGCACCAGTGGGAGGCCTCACCCTTTTGCCGCAAGGTGGCCCACATGCTCAAGTTCAAAGGCCTGCCCTACGAGGTGGTGAACTACAACGGGCTGCGCGGCATCATGGCCCTGCGCCTGAGCCAGGTGGGCAAACTGCCCGTGCTGGATGTCAAAGGGCAGCGCATTCAAGACAGCACCCGCATCGCGCGCTTTCTGGATGAACACTACCCTGGCACCCCGGCGCTCTACCCCGCCGACCCGCGCAGCCGTGCGCAAGTGGAACTGTGGGAAGACTGGGCCGACGAGGTGCTCTACTGGTTTGAAGGCTACTTCCGCCTCAACGATCCGCAAGCGCTCGCGCAGTTCATCACCCTGATGTGTGCAGGCCGCCCGAAGTGGGAACAAGCACCGCTCAAGCTCCTGCTCAAGGTGGCCGGAGGCATGAGCATCAAGGCCCAGGGCCTGGGCCGCATGAGCGCCGAGAACGTGAAAGCCGAGTTACTGCGCCACCTCGATCGCATCGACACCACCCTGGCCGACACCGGCTGGCTGGTGGGCCCCACGCAGACCGTGGCCGACATGGCCGTGGGTGCCCAACTGCTGGAAGTGGTACGCACCAGTCCCTTGCGCGACGAGATTCTGCGCAGGCCCCATATGGCGCGCTGGATCGCGGCTTTGCGGCCGCAGCATAGCTTGTAGGCCAGGTATCGCGCTCAGCCTTGCAGCCCCGTGCGATGCATGCCGCTCACGCGCTTGATGTCATCTTCAGACACGCGGTATTGCCGCGCCAAGGCAGGCCACGCTGAAAACGCATCGATCGTTTCCTTCAAGATGACTGCTGGCTGGCGGATGTCGAACTTGTCGCCGATCTCGATCAGCTCCTGGCCCATGAAGTTGTCGCCCTTGCCTGCAATCAGCATCTGGTGCATGCGCGTGTAGTTGCTGCCGGCGGCAAAGGTCAGGTCATAGGCGGGGGCCAGCTCCCAGCCGGATGTGGCATCACGCATCAGGAAGCCGAAGTTCTTGACGTGATCGTCCTGATTGCGGCCCACCACATTGAACAGCATGCGCCGATACGCTTGCTCCAGCGCGGGGTAGCCCAGCTTCAACGCCATGATCAGGCGAAACCACGCCTCGTAGCTGTAAGACTGCGGGCGGTTGTAATCCACATGGGTCATGCCTGCCAGGCTGTGCATGTGGTACTTCTCGGCGCCACGGCGGTCAAAGCGGCGCGTCATGAAGTGGAACATCCCGGTGTCTTCATCCTCCAGGAAGTCCACATCGGCCATCTCGATCTTCAACTGCCGGGCCAGCAACGCATAGGTGTACTCGATGCGGTTGAAGGGCTTGGCCTTGTTGTCCACCACATTGGCCGAGCCCACGCCATCGAACTTGATGAGCCAGGCCTCCTCGCCCTCGCGGGCCCGCGCAAAACCTGAACGCACCCGCTTCTTGCCCTGGTCCCACAGGATCAGCGCCTTGGCTCTGGCACCACCGGCCGAGCCTCCCACACGCATGATCTCCTGCACGGCCTCGCCCGCATCGCCTTCGATCAGCCTGCGAGCCGATTCAACCAGCGCCCTCACCTCCAGCGCCTGCTCGTCTTCCGGTGTCTTGCGCTGCAGATGGGGCGTGTACTCCAGCGCCCCCATGGGGCGGTTACCCACATACAGCAGGCGCTGAACGGGGCTGAGCGCCTTGTCTGGCTGGCCCTGCGCCTCGAAATAGCTGCGGATGATGAGGTTGCCGAAGGTGTCTGGCAGCGAATCAGCCAGCACGCCGGGCAGCCCCATGAAGGCATCCATGGCGCGCAGTTCCGGGAACTCGAAGGTGCGCGACTCTAGTGGCAGAAAGCGGGGCGATATCGACACGCCTGCGGCGAGGTAGCCTGGCGCATACGAAAAGCCGATCCGCCCGCTTCGGTACTCGGTGATCGTGCCGATCTGCTGCCCCCACAGGTGCACATGCGCCTGGGCGACAAGGTCCAGCGCGGCCCGAGGCTTGCGTGGCTGGCGGGGTGGCTTGCTGCTGGCTTCCATATCGACTCAAGCCTCCTTGCTTGAGGCTGCCGGCTTGGCACCAAGCTTGTTTTTGTTGCTGCGCACACCACCGGCGCGCTGCCTCACCTGCCCACGCTGAGAAAACGCCTCGCTGCCTGGCAAGGTGTCAGGCAGCACGGCATCCAGCAGGCCCAGCAGGTTCAGGTAGCGCAGCAGCTTGATCAGCGAGCTCAGCCGCACATCGCCCCCGTTTTCAATCTCGAGGATGGTCTTGCGGTTGATGCCCACGGCCTCGGCCACGGCATCCACCGAGACGTTGCGATCCAGGCGCCTGGCACGCAGACGGGCGCCGATCTCAATCAGCACCTCATCATTTGTCAAATAATCCCCAATGACGGACATTGATGCACCCCAAAGCTGTATACACCCACTATAGAGGACTTAAAGCATTAATGAAAACATCATCCATATTGATGGACAAAATAAGCAACAAATAACAATTTAGTCCTCTATAACGGCCGCCATGAAGCGCCACATGTAGATGTGAACTCATGCATCTGGGTCAGTGACGTGTCGAGCCGCCAACAATGTCGACATGTTTCAGGCCGGCTTAGGGACAGCTTCCACACCCCACCTATATCCTTGCTCAAACCGATCGAGCCTGACTGCCACATCGGCCAACTCGATCCCAACCAGGAATCTACCGCCTCCAACATGAAGCAACTCGCCACCATCCTCGCCATATCTGCTGCAACCTGCCTGTCCGGCTGCGCCACCAAGCCTTTCAGCCCCTTCCCTGAGAACTACGCAGGCACCTCTGCCACACTGTCGGACTCCTTCAACATCAGGGGCATCTCTGAGGTCGAGTTCTTCTACGCCGAGCAATACGAAGGCAACAGTTGGGAAAATGCTCGATTCAAGTCCCTGGCAGTGAACCATGGGCGCGGCATCTACATGTCACCCGTGACTGTGTCTCGCGGCATCCCGGCCAGCAAGCCCACCAAGCTCCTGATCGTGGCACGCACACAGTACGCCGCCCCGATACTGGACCTGACCAACGCCGTCTACCAGGTCAAGGGCACCATCGAGTTCACGCCTGAAACCGGCAAGCAATACGTCGTGACCGGCCAACTTGGCGGGCCACGCGCTGCGGTATGGGTGGAAGAAAAAGACACCCATCAGGTGGTTGGGCAGAAGATAGAAGTGGACGGCGAAGCAGCCAAGCTTGGCTTCTTTGACAAGTAAGCGCCCAAAACAAGTCAGCCCAAATCATTCAACACAAATAGATCAGCATGAAAAACATGGGGAAATATATATACGCTGCGATCGTGGCCATGATTTTATTCGTGCCGATTGCAGACGCCACCGCACGGAAATACATGGGCCCGACGGACATGACCAACTGGTTCAAAGGCCCAACGTGCATGGAGATCGATGAGGCGGACTCCAATAACACAAAGAAGATCGATTGCAATGAGGCCGACATCAGGGTGTATGAATCCCAATGGATTGTGCCAAACGCCTTCCACAACGGCAATTTTGATCAGCTCGAAAATCTTTACTCAAACTGGCTCCGCGAAGATGCCCGGTATGCCGGCGGCACCAGCAAAACATCCCTGTTGTGCAGCACACTTGAAGACACCATGGGAGGAACCGAGATTCAGTTTTCTTTGGCGAAAATCCAGAAGTGGCAAAAACTCTACAAGGACTCGTTCCTATCGAAATACGCTGAAGCGGCCTATTGGCGAGCCTCAGCCTGGAGCGCCCGAGGCGGCGGCTACTCGCGCACCGTCACCAGGGAAGGATGGGCTCTCTTTCGTGATCGGCTGATGCGCGCTTCCAGCCTTCTGGATGCCTTGCAAGAAAAAGCGTCAGAGCACCCTGCATGGTACACACTCAAGATCGACATCATGATTGATGCCGGCGAGCCCATAGAGAACATCAAGAAGGTATATCTCAAGGGCATCAGCATTTTCCCGAAAAGCCACGCTATTTACTTCGCGATGGCACGTGCATACACCCCCCTTTATGGCGGCACCCCAAAGTCTTTCGACAAATTCGTGTCAGATACTGTTGAAAGAACAAAAAACTTTGAAGGCAACTCCTTTTATGCGCGCCTTTACTGGACAGCCGATGATGACAACAACCTGCCATTCGTCAATGAATCCAGCAAATACCCCAATTGGCCTACCCTCAAGACCGCCTATCTGGACCTGATGCAACACTACCCGGACAGCATCTGGAATAAAAACAGATTTGCTCTGGTGGCATGCCGGACCGATGACGGGCCGCTTTACAGAAAGCTTCGTACCGAAATTGAGGGGCAAATCATTGACGGCATGTTCCCGCCCGGAGAGCGGGACAAATGCGACCTCAAACACAAATGGCACTGAGGGCCAGTGCCCAGTCAAAAGCTGGCTCACTCGCCAGAATCAACATCGCCATCAATACAGGAAGGAAATTGCACCATGAAAAGACTCGCAACGGCCACGGCACTTTGCTGCACCTTACTCTCCACCTACGCAAAGCAGCCCACCGTCGAACAAGTCGAGCAATACCTCGGCGTCACCAAGACGAAGGAAGTGGTGGATGCGCAAGTTGAAGGCTTCAGCAAGCAGTACGCCACGGCGTCTTCGCCAAAGCAGATGGAGCAGATCAACCGCTATCTGAACTCGGTGATGGGCTGGTCTGCCGTGAAAGACGAGTACATCAAACTGGTACAAGAAACCTACACGGCCGAAGAACTCCAAGCCTCGCTCAAGTTCATGCAATCTGCCATAGGGCAATCCATCGCGCGCAAGAACCTGCTGTTTTCGAATAAAACATCCACTTTGGTTGCCAAACGAGCGCAGTCATTCACCCAAAGGCCTGCAGCCAAGTCAGAACAAGCATCAGACCAGGACGAGGCCCCGGCCTCCGTGGATACTTTGGAAGTCCTTGAAGGCGAGCGCCATCAAGAATCCGAACGCACCTATTTCACGGGCAAGGTGGTCAACCGAGGAAAGACAGTCGTGCGCGGCGCACAAGTTGAGGTCAACCTGTTCTTGGGCGGCAAGTTTGTTGATCAATACAACGCCTACATCTCCGGCGCCATTCCTGCCGGTGGCGAGCGCTACTTCAAGGTTAGCTGCGGGTGCAAGGACGCGCCGCCAGCTCAGCACGACAGCTTTCGCTTCTCGGTGGTATCCACATACTGACCTCACCGGCCATCAGCAAGCGTCGTGAACGCCCCAGGCAGCTCGTCTTCTCTGCTGTTCCCGGCGAAAGCCCGTTGGCCCCTGAATAGAGTTGCTCGCGCGCACCGCGTTGCACTCGCCACCGACGGTGGTCAAGGCTCAGTGTCAGTGAGCGTTTGAGCGGGCACTGGCGCGGTGTGCTGCCTAGCCTGATGGCTTCTATCGGGATGCGCTAAAAACGAACTGCATGGCGAACGTCAATACCGCCCCTCAATGCGCCGCCACCACCCCACCCCCACTCAAAATGGGTCTCCCAGGCGGCGCAGCCGGCACCAACACCGGCGGTTGCTGTTCCAGCAGCGCCACCCAGAAGGGCTGGTTGTAGCGCCACCAGGCGTGGCCACCCATGGGCGCCCTGCCCTGGTTGATGGCCAGGTAGCGTTCGGGTTGCAGTTCGAGCGCAAACAGCGAGGCCACGCGCTCGTTGGGGATCTTGAAGCCCACCGACTGTGAGCCGATCAGCGAAAAGAAGATGTCTTCGCTGGAGCCCGAGCGCAGGAACATGTCCGTCGCCTGCGGGAACTCCTTGAGCAGTTGGATGCAGGCCGCGTTGCGGCGCAGGCTCAGGCCACCATTGCCCACGTGCACCTTCACGCGCTTGCCCAGTGGGCCGGTGAAGTTGTCGAGGTTGATCATCACCTCCAGGCCATCGGGCCAGGGGGCGCCCACATAGTCCCAGGGCTGGCTGCACCAGTGGTCCAGGTCATCGCGCAGCAAGATGGCGTCCGTCTGCAGGATCAGCATGAACTCGTGGCTGCTGGCAAAGCGCTCGTAGAACGCGGGGTTCAGCAGCAGGCGGTTGTAGCCTTTGACGGAGGCAAAGTAGCCATTGTCAAAGCGCACCACGGGCACGCCCGGGTAGTGGCGGGTGTAGTAGCCCACGTCCAGGTGCTCGGGGGCCACGAAGAACAGGTCACGCCCAGGTTTGAGGTGCTGGGTGGAATAGTCCAGCGAGAACTTTTCCAGCGGCTCCAGCTCGGCACGGTAGATGGGGATGACGATGGCGCACTGGCCATTGCTGGCATTGGTGATGTTGCTGCTGCTCATGATGCAAAACGCTCCCTCACGAATCTCATCACATCGGCCATGCGCTGGTCGCCGTGGTGGTGGTCCAGGGCGTAGCGGTGGCGGGCCACGATGCCGTCTGCACCGCCTGCGTCAAACATGGCCACGGCGCGCTCGATCAGCGGCTTGGGGTTCATGATGTCGTCGGGCGTGCTGAACACGATGTGTTCGCGGCTGATGTCCTTGATGGGCGGCAGGAACTGCATCGAGGCGGGCACCACGGGGATACCGCCCGTGCTCAGCGCGTCAAAGATGCGGATGGCCACGTCATTGAGCACAGGCGCAATCCAGTGCACCTTGTGTGAATACCATTCCTCCAGGCGCTCTTCAGGCGTGCGCACATGGAAGTTGCGGTCGCTGAAGCCGATCGATGGGTAATGCTGGCTCAGCGTGCTCACCACGCGGTTGCGGTAGGTGAACGGCGCATACGGGATGTGCTTGCCCAGCGGCGCGTTCGAGCGCTTGGCCGTCACGATCTTGGCAATGCTGTCAGCCAGGAACTGGCGTGACCACTGCACGGTGCCGCAGTACACGGGGCCCACGGTGGCCCAGTTGTAGCGGGTCAGCAGGTAAAGGTTCTCGTGGTGGCCGGGGGCGTACACATCGCTGTGCGCGGCCAGGAAGGTGCTCAGGTCCAGCCAGTGGTGGTTGTCCCAGTCCCAGGCGATGAAGATGGTCTTGTCGCACTGGGTGTAGAAGTCGGCGTATTCGGCTTTGGCCTGGCCCACGTCGTTGTTGTTGACGATGACGATGGCGCCTTCCAGAAACGCTCTCTTCTCGGCACGGATGGCTTCATTGGGTTCTTCGAAGAAGCCCTTTTCCAAGTACTCCACCGTGCAGCCAGGGATCTGGCAGCCAAAGCCGTTGATGTTGGCGCCCAGGATCACCCGGGTCAGGCCCTTGTCGGCAAACCAGGCTTTCAGGGCATTGGCGCGGCTGTGCTTGAGTGCAGCCAGGTGGAAGAAGCCATCGTGCTGGGCGAACTTCACCAGCTCTTGCGATTGCTGCACAGGCAGCGTGCGGTTCTCGATGGCCTGGAAGACGGCGTTGATGCTGGGTTGTGCCATGGTGCAGCCTTCCGGGGTTCAGAGTTGGTCGTGGGCTTCACCCAGTTCGGCCTTGCGCCACATCGAGACGTAGATCGCCTCCATGTTGCGGCAGAAGCGTTCGGTGTCAAACAAGGCGTGGGTGCGTTGGTTGGCAGCCAGCTTGGTACGCAGGGCTTCGCGCAGGGGGCGGTCATTGGCGAGCTTGAGGGCCAGGGCTTCGTAGCCTTCTTTCGAATCGGCCACCAGCTCGGGCATGCCGATGGCGTGCAGCAGGCTGGCCGCCACGCGAGCCGGGAAGGCACCGCCCATGAAGGTGACCACAGGCAGGCCGGCCATCAGGGCGTCGGCAGCGGTGGTGTGGGCGTTGTAGGGGTGGGTGTCCAGGAAGATGTCGGCCTGGCGGTAGCGGGCCAGGTGGTCTTCCACCATGGGCACGCGGCCGGCAAACACCAGGCGGGATGGGTCCACGCCGCGATTGGCGGCCTCGTTGCGCAGATTGGCTTGCGCAGCCTGCCCGCGCGACATCAGCCACAGCACGCTGCCGGGCACCTGTTGCAGCAGGCGCATCCACACATCGAACAGCGGGGGCGAGATCTTGTAGTCGTGGCTGAACGAGCAGAACACCAGGGCATCGTCCGGCAGGCCGCATTCGGCGCGGGTGGGCGTGCGCTCGGCGATCTTCAGGCCGGCATCGGTGGGCAGGTAGGCATCGGGCAGATAGGCCACCTTCTCGTCGTAGTAGCACTGGTGCTCGGGCGGGATCACATAGCGGTCCGCCATGATGTAGTCCATATAAGGCACGCCCATGGTGCCGGGGTAGCCCAGGTAGTTCACGTGCACGGGCGCAGGCCGGTGGGCGAACACATCGGTGCGCGAATCGGCGGTGTAGCCGGCCAGGTCCACGGCGATGTCCACCTCCATCTCGCGCATCTTCTCGGCGATCTGGCGCGAGGTCATCAGGCGGGCGTCCACGAAGTGGTCGAAGCAGTTGAGCATGCGGCTGCGCAGGCGGCTCTTGTCGTCAATGCCCAGCGAGATGGCGATGGTCTCGAAGCGGTTCTTGTCGTGGTGCTCGAAGATGCCGCACATCAGGTGGCCCACGGGGTGTTCGCGCAGGTCGGGCGACACATAGGCCAGGCGGATCTTCTTGTGGTTGTAGCGTTGGCCCGTCCACATGGCTTGCTTGGCCTGCGGGAAGCGTTGGCCAAACAAGCGCGAGCTGATCTGGTGGGCGGCCACGTCATCCGAGAAGGCCATCAGCGGCAGGGATTTGCAGGTCTTCTTGCCTTGATGGATGCCCTGCACGATGCGCTGGGCCATGCCTTCGAAGTCCGTCCAGTCGCAGGTGTGCAGGCGTTCGTAGCCCAGCAGGCCCAGGCCCCAGTCGTAGTTGGGGTTGACGGCCAGCAGGCGCTGGAACATGCCGATGGCCTCGTCCGAGCGCTTGAATTCGGTCAGGATGATGCCGCAGTTACCCAGGGCGGTTTCGTGGTCGGGCTTGATCGTCAGCACCTGCTGAAAGCGTTGCAGCGCCTCCAGATGGCGATGGCTTTCGCGCAGCAGCACGCCGCTGTTGATCAAGGCCTCGGTGTATTGGGGGTTGACGGCCACGGCCTTGTCATAGGCGGCCAGGGCCTCTTCGCGGCGGCCCAGGTTCTGCAACACGTTGGCGTAAGCCATCCACACGGGCGCAAAGCCGGGGGTGACCTGCACGCAGGGCTCCAGGATGGCCAGGGCGCGGGCATGGTCCTGGCGGTGCATCAGGATCACGGCCAGCGAATACGTGGCGATGCCATCGCAAGGATGGGCTTGCAGGTATGAAGTGAAGATCGCTTCGGCTTCAGGCAGTTGCCCGGCGTTTTGCAGCTCAATGCCGCGGATCAGGGTGGACTGATCCTGCGCGATCTGGGGCTGGGCGGGCTGCTGAGGGGGCTGAGGCTGCGTAGTTGCGGCCGCTGCGGAGGCAGCAACCTCCTTCACAAGCGTCGAAACAGCTTGCTGTGCAGGACGAAAGGAGGCGGCAAGAGCTTGATTTCCCATCACATTGGCCCGTCAAAACACGGCGATCGTCGCCGCAGAGCCAAGATTAGGGGACCGCACCCTAGGGTGCTCCCGCCAACAAAGCGTGAAAAACCCGTCAAATTGGGCTTGTCAGACCCGCAGAAGTGTTCAACGTGACACGGCTTCGGGGGTCAGCCAGGCGCTCAGCCCCGTGCCCAGGGAGCGCAACTGGGCGCTGGCAAGGTAGCCGTCATGCAGCGCATTCACGTAGGCAATGCGCAGGTTGAAGTGATCACTCTCTGACGACATCACGTCAAACAGCGAGCGGCGCCCCAGTTGGGACCACTGCTGGAAGGTGAAGTTGCGGACCTTCTCGCTGTCGCGCAGCACGTCCACATAGCGTTTGGCGCGGTCAAAGGCGCTGGTGGCCACGTCGTACATCTCGGCCGTGCGGCTGAACTTGGTGTTGAGCAAGTCCTGCAGTTGCTGGCGGCTGGCCTCGGCGCGCTTGGCGGCGGCCTTGGAGGTGGCCTCATCCGAGAAACCGTTGAAGATGCTGTAGCTCACGGTCACGCCGGCGTGCCAGGAAGACGTGCTGCTGGTACCCTGCTGCCCTTGCGTCTTGCCCAGGCTCCAGTTGAACTGGGGCCCCTGCCCGGCCACCACGGCCTTGGCGTAACTGTCTTGCGCATCGGCCTGGGCGCGCAGTTGCTGCGCGTCATTGCCGTATTCGATCTGGCGGTTGATCTCACCGATCTCGGGCACATTGGCCAGCGGGATGGTGATGCCGTCACCCGGGGGCACCTGCTCGCCAATCAGCTTGCGCAGCTTGATCTCGCTCTGGCGGCTCTGGGCCAGGGCCTGGTCGCGCTGCAGCTCGGTTTGTGCCTGCGTCTTGCGGGCCTGCACGAGTTCGCTCATGCGGCCTTTGTCCTCGTTGACGATGCCCTCCAGGGCCTCGACCAGGCAGCTCATCTTGCGCATGTACTGCTGGTAGACCTGGGCCTGCAGGCGGTAGCGGTTGCGCTCCAGCGCGGCACTCACGGCCTCCAGCACGACTTGTTCGGTGGTCACGGCGGCGCCAAACTTGGCAGCGCCAGCCAGTTGCGCGCGCCAGTCTGTCAAGCGGCTGAGGCGACCGTTATCCCACAGAGGTGCAGACACGTTCAGCCCCACGTTGGACTGGTTGCCCTTGGTCACGGTGGTGCTGTCAACAGAACTGCCTCCGTTGCCCAGCACGCCACTCACGGACACCTGCGGCCAGCGCCCGGCCTTGGTCTCAGTCACATCCAGCTCGGCGGCCTCAGCCAACAGGCGAGCGGCGCCCACAGAGGCACTGCGACGCTCGGCTTCACGGGCGATCAATTGCAACTGGCTGATGGGATCGGTGGGCCCCGCCTCGGGCTCAGCCTTGGCTGTAGCACCCTTGGCACCGCCCTTGATATAGGCCGCCTTGTCCGCCTTGGGCTCGCCGGACAGATCATCCGCACAGCGCGCCCATGCGCCCACCATGCCAGCTTGAGCCGCCAACACGGCCACACAGACAGCAGACTTCAAAAATGGGAATGTGGTGGTCTTCATGGCTTAGCGCTCTGTGAAAGCTTCCTGGGACTTGACCAGCGGCTGCAGCAAGTACTGCAGGACGGTCCTCTCGCCGGTCATCACCTCGACCGTGGCGTTCATGCCGGGCATCACCGCCAGCGGCTTCTTACCTTGGTGCAGGGTCGACACATCCGAGCGAATCGTGGCCCGGTAGTACGTGGCATCGCGGGCACCGGTCTTGGCGTCATCACCAAGGGCATCGGGGCTGATGTAATCGATCGTGCCCTTCAGGCCACCGTACATGAAGTAGTCGTAAGCGCTGAGCTTGACCGTCACGGGCAAGCCCACATGCACAAAGCCGATGTCTGCCGGCTTGATACGCGCCTCGATCATCACCCGAGAGCCAAGCGGCAGGATTTCCATGATGGCCGCGCCAGCCGGCACCACGCCGCCCACGGTGGCAATGCGGATGTTCTTGACCAAGCCCTTGACGGGCGACTTCAGCGTCGTGCGCGTCAGCAAATCCTGCTTGACCACCATCTGCTCTTCCAGCTGCGCCAGCTCGGAGCGAACCTTGACCAACTCGCCACTGGCGTCCTGCCTGAAGCGGTTCACGCGCTCCTGGATCTGCAAGGTCAGGTCATTGACCTGTCGCTGCGAGCGCATCACTTCCACTTCCGACATCAAACCCTTGGCCGACATGCGCTCGGCCATCGCCAGCTCGCGCCTGAGCAGCGCCAAGCTGCGCCGCGTCACGCCCACGGCCTCTTCCAGCGCCAAGCGCCGTGCTTCGTACGATTCGGTCTCGTCATGCACGATCTGCGGCAAGGCCCGCACCTCTTTTGGAAAGAGCAGCGGCTTACCGGTCGATTCAGCCAGCAAACGCGCCAGCGTGCCCGTCAAGGCCAGGCGCTTGGCCTCACCTTCGTTCTGGCTGGCCTCGGCACGTGTCGGGTCGATCTGCAAGAGATCCTGACCCTTCTCGACCGTCATCCCTTCGCGCACCAGCATATTGCGCAAGATGCCGCCCTCCAGGCTCGCAATGACCTGCTCGCGGCCATCCGACACCACCTTGCCCTCGGCTTTGGTGATCTGCTCGACACGCGCCATGAAGGCCCATGTGATCGCCACGATCACCACAGTCAGCATCAGATAGATCGACCACACGGCCTGAGGCGTTGCCTCGACCAGTTCGGCCTGCTTGATGCCAGACAGGAACGCTTCGTCGCCGGGGTAAGCCACCCCGTCTGCCGATTTTTTGGATAAGCGCAATGACAGTGCCATGCTCGTCAACCTGCTGCAGCCAACTCACGCTGCGGTTGGGGTACAGCAGCTTGAGGCACTTGTTGTTGAGCCGGCACCGGCTGCACATGCCCCGGGCGTTGGCCCGCCAGCATCGCCAGCACCTTGGCCTTGGGGCCATCGGCCAGGATCTTGCCGCTGTCGACCACGATGATGCGGTCCACCACATCGAGCAAAGCCGGGCGGTGCGTTACCACGATCAGCGTTTGCCCATGCACCGCAGAACGCAAATGATTGATGAAGCTGGCTTCAGACTGCGCATCCATTGAACTGGTCGGCTCGTCCATCAGCAGCACCTGGGATTTGGTCACCAGGCAGCGCGCCAATGCCACCAACTGGCGCTGGCCACCAGACAGCAGCGAACCCATTTCACCCACAGGCAGGTCATAGCCCATCGGATGCGCAGCAGCCAGCTTGTCCAGCCCGGTCTGGCGCGCCACCTCCAGGAAGTGGCCCACGTCGGCATTGGGTCGGCCCAGCAGCACGTTCTCTTTCAGGGTGCCGTAGAACAGACGAGGCTCTTGCGACACGAAACCGACGTGCGTGCGGAAGTCCACCGGATCGATCTGGCGCAAGTCAATGCCATCGACCTCCACGAAGCCGTCGGTGGGCTGATACAGCCCCGCCAGCAAGCGCAGGATGGTGGACTTGCCGCTGCCGATCTTGCCCAGAATGGCGATACGTTCACCGGGCTGGATCTGCATGTTGATGCCCTTGAGCACCGTGGGCGCATGATCGTGCTTGCCCTTCGGATACGCAAACATCACCTCATGCAGGCCCAACTGGCCCTTGAGGTTCTTGCGCGTGAGGTACTGCTTGCCTGGCACACGCTCAGTTGGCATGGCCATCAAATCATTGAGGATCAGCAAGGCCGCCTTCGCGCCTTGGTAGCGGCTGGCCAGCGACACCAGCGATGTCAACGGTGCCACAGCACGGCCGGCAAACATCACCGCACCAATCAATGAACCACCAGAGACCTGCCCGTCCTTGATCAGCACCACGCCCCACATCAGCATCGCCACAGTCACCAATGGCTGCACCACGGCAGAGAAGTTGTTGACCAGGCTGGCAATCGCTCGCGAACGCAGTGAAGACGCCGCCGCCGCCGCATTGGCCGCTTCATAACGCTTGGAGAAATAGCCCGCCGCACCCGCTGCACGCACGTCCTCCAGGCCTTCCATGGCCTCGACCAGCACACCTTGCAAGTCAGCGTGTTGCGCCATATTGGCCCGCATGGAGCGGCGCAGCACGCGCTGGATGCCGATGGACAGGCCCAGCACCGTCGGGATCGCAATCAGCAGCACGAACACCAGCGGCCCGGCGATCACGTAGGTCATCAACACAAACAGGAAGATGAATGGCAAGTCCGTCAGCACCGACGCGCTGGCCGATGTCGAGAACTCGCGCACCACCTCGATCTGCGACAGCCTGTGTGCAAACGAGCCCGCCGAATCCGGTCGATGCTCCAGGCGAATATTCAAAGCCTGGTTGAACAACATATTGCCCATGATCAGATCGGCCTTCTTGCCGGCCGTATCGATCAGGTAGCTGCGCAACTGGCGCGCCACCAGGTCAAAGAAGATGCCGACCAAGGTGCCGATACCCAGCGACCACATCGTCACCATGGCGTCATGCGGGATCACCTTGTCGTACACGATGGACGTGAAGAAGCCCGTGACCAGCATGAGCAGGTTGCTCAGCAGCGCAGCCAGCATGGCCGAGCGGTAATACGGAACGTAGCGCTTGAGCGTGGACCACAACCAGTGTGAAGGCGACAACTGCTGCGCTTCGCGGTCACCGTGCACAGCGCCCGGCTTGAGCGCAGCCAGCAAGGTGTAGCCCGAATATTCGGGCAGCAGTTCTTCTTCCGTGGCGGTACAGACCTCGTTGCCCGACCCCGGCATCACCACTTCATACCGTGTGCCCCCTGCCCGCTTGGAGCGCGATCCCAGGCGCTTGGTCAGGATCACCGCGTCGCCATTCTTGAGCAGCATCACCACCGGCATCAGCAAGCCCAGAATCTTGCTGGGCGGACGCTTGACCAGCGTCGCGCTGAACCCAATCTGCTTGAGCACCTGCACAGCCTGCGGCGGCGACATCCCGGCCTCGTCCACCTGCAAACCATCCAGCAAGGAGGCGTGGCTGCGATCGATGCCATGGTGATGGCACAACCAGACCACAGCTTCCAGCAGCGGATCAGCAGACAAGGCTGCGCCCTCACCTGCGGCAAATGCCTGCTCAGGTGCACCAATCGGTTCTTCGATCAGATCGGGCTCGGAGGTGGGGTCCACCAGATAGCTCCCAGGTCAACAACAACGGGCGCACAGCCTTTTCGGGGCGTGTACCTGGGATGCTAGGTGGGGCGAGGTGAAGTCTTAAGCGGCAATAGAGGCGTCTTCGCCGCGCATTTCCGCGCCCCTGTCACGGCGGCGCCAAGGCGTGATCAATGTGAAGAAGACAGCCAGAGTCGGCCAAACGAAGCAAGTCGCTCAGCAGCCTGAATCAAGCAGAAAAATGGGACGGGGGGGTGGAGGCGCGGCCCGGAGTCGAACCGGGCTCAACGGATTTGCAATCCGACGCATAACCGCTTTGCTACCGCGCCTCAAAAACCAACTTCCAGCGAAGAGCTGGAAAAAAGGGAAGCACACTGGCTTCCCTTTTCAAATTTGGAGCGGGATAAGAGACTCGAACTCTCGACCTATACCTTGGCAAGGTATCGCTCTACCAACTGAGCTAATCCCGCATATTGCCATCACTGACAACCTCGCTTGACTTGCGTCTTGATCGTTTTGCTTTTTCTGCGTCGCGATCAGCGAAGACCTCAAATATACATCGATTTTGATGTTTTGCGCAAGGTGTCGCAAATTTTCATCAAGATTTTTGTATTTCCTTCTTGTGGTGCGCGGGACGGGAATCGAACCCGTACACCCTTACGGATACGAGATTTTAAGTCTCGGGCGTCTACCTATTCCGCCACCCGCGCACGAAGGATCGCCATTGTACCTGCGGCGTCTGACTGCACAGCCTCGTCCCATGTACACGAAATCACAAAGCAATGAAGCTGTGTAAAGACCTTTCAACGTCCCCTCCTCCACGACGATATACAAGGTGTCGCCCCACCAAGGGAATTGCCATGAGCAACATCACCGTCACCAGCGTTTCCAGCAACAGCGCCAGCACCGACACCTCCAGCATCCGAAGCCAGATTGCGACATTGCAGAAAAAGCTGACAGCACTCCAGAAGCAGTTGGTGGAGGCGCAAAAATCCACCGACGCCAAAGCAGCCAAGGCACAACAAAGTGCCCTGTCGCAGCAAATTGCCCAGGTGGAGGCTCAGATCGCGCAATTGCAGCAACAGCAAACACTTCAAAAGGCGCAAGGCAAAAGCGCCTCGGGTGAGCAGCAAAGCCAGACATCGCCAAACAGCCGCCAGGCCCAAGCGGAAGCCCGCGACAAAAAGGCCAAAGCCAAAGCCCTGGCAGACGGCGCCCAGCAAGGCACCAACGTGGACACCTACGCCTGACGAGCGGTCCGGCACTACTGCACGCGCGCCAGCCTGCACAAAGCCCCATCCCTCTTCCCATCCATGCGGGCTTGCCTAGAATGGGTCACAAGAGACCAGCGGGAGCCACACCATGCGTGTACTCGTCCTCGGAAGCGGTGTGATCGGCGTCACCAGCGCCTACTGCCTGGCGCGTGCCGGCGCCAAAGTCACCGTGATCGACCGACAGCCTGGCCCCGCCCTGGAAACCAGCTTCGCCAACGCCGGGCAGATCTCTCCAGGCTACGCCTCACCTTGGGCCTCACCCGGCCTGCCACTCAAAGCACTTCATTGGCTCTGCCAGACACACTCACCTCTGGCCATCAGACCTGACGGCAGCTTGTGGCAATGGCAATGGGTGGCACGCATGCTGCGCGAATGCTCGCCCGAGCGCTACGCCACCAACAAGGAGCGCATGGTACGTGTGGCCGAATACAGCCGGGACTGCCTGCGCCACTGGCGGACCGAGTTGGGGCTGCAATACGAGGGCCGTGCGCTGGGCACCTTGCAGATCTTCCGAACCCAGGCGCAACTGCACAGCGCCCACAAGGACACCGCCGTGCTGGACCGATGCTGCGTGCCCTACAAGCTGATGACGCCCGATGACTGCGTGCAGCAGGAACCCGCCCTGGCCGCCCGCCAAGGCCTGCTGACCGGCGGACTGTACTTGCCAGGCGATGAAACCGGCGATTGCCACCTCTTTACCCAGGTGATGGCCGACAAGGCTCGCGACCTGGGCGTGCAGTTTCATTCAAACGTGCGGATAGAGCAGTTGCTGCATGACGGCCAACGCATCACAGGCGTGCGCCTGCTGACGCCACAAGGCCCCGAAGTTCGTCTGGCCGATGCCTATGTCGTGGCCTTGGCCGCCTACTCACGCACGCTGCTACGTGATCTGGGGCTGGATCTGCCCGTCTACCCGGTCAAAGGTTATTCACTGACATTGCCGATCAGCCAACCCGATGCAGCGCCCCGATCTACGGTGCTGGATGAAAGTTTCAAGGTCGCCCTCACCCGATTTGATCAACGCATCCGCGTGGGTGGCATGGCCGAGCTGGCAGGATTCGATCTGAACCTGCGAACCAGCCGACGCGCCACGCTGGAGCGCGTTGTTCAAGATCTCTTCCCGGATGCGGGCCCCATCGACCAAGCTGGGTTCTGGACGGGCTTGCGCCCCATGACGCCGGACGGCACACCCATCATTGGCCGCACACGCATCGACAAGTTGTGGATCAACACGGGGCACGGCACCTTGGGCTGGACCATGGCCGCCGGCAGCGGCCAGTTGCTCGCGGACATGCTGCTAGGCCGGCCTACGGCCATTCGCAGCGATGACCTGGCACTGAACCGCTACCAACGCACTCACAACAAGGCAACAGCACCCTCGCCTGCGATTGCCCGCAAACCCTGCCATTCAACGGGAAACCGCTGAGCCGCTATCGATAGGCCAAAAAAAACCCCGCCAGCCAAGCTGGAAGGGCTTTTTGAAGAAGCTGGAGGCGCGGCCCGGAGTCGAACCGGGCTCAACGGATTTGCAATCCGACGCATAACCGCTTTGCTACCGCGCCAAAGATCATTTGCTGATCCTTCTCGTTGCCGAGGCACGCAGTATCTCTGAAAAATCAGCAACGTGCAGGGCATCAAGAAAAAAGGAAGCCGCGTATTTCTACAAGGCTTCCTTTTGCATTCTGGAGCGGGATAAGAGACTCGAACTCTCGACCTATACCTTGGCAAGGTATCGCTCTACCAACTGAGCTAATCCCGCAT
>NZ_SCTN01000219.1 GCF_004297345.1 Aquabacterium sp.
GCCCAGGTCCACCAGGGTCTGCGCCAGCAAAAGCGTGTCCTGGGGTTGCGCAATCACGGAGCCTTTGGTTGCTTTGGTGGCCTTGTTCAAGAACTCCTTGGCGGTGTCCAGGTCGCCGTTGCGGTAGGCGCTTTCGCCGGCGATACGTTGGCGGCGCGCAGAGGGCACAACCGTGGCCGCATCTCGCAGCACCCACATGGCCGCTTGCGGGTCGCCTTGGGCCTCAAGCGCCTCGGCCACGACGTCGTAGGCAGCCACGTTCTTTTCACCTTCGCGTGACTGGATGATTTGCTGGGCCAGGTGCTTGGCTTCATCAAACTGACCGGCAGCCTTGTGCGCGCGAGCCAGCCCCAGTTGCGCCCAGACCAGTTCGGGGCGCTTTTCCAGGGCAGCACGGTAAACGGCTTTGGCTTCGTCGTTCTTGCCCAGCTTGAGCAGTGTCTGGCCCTTGATCTGCAGGGCCTGCATGAACCAGCGGTTTTGTTGCGCCAACAATTTGTCGCATTCGACGAGCACGCCGGGCAGATCGTCCTTGAGCTGCTTTTGGGAGATTGGTAGCAGCGCCGCACGTTTCTCAAGCTGGTTCTTCAGCCGATCCCCGATATCGGCCGCTGTGGCGGGCTTGAGGAGATAGGCGTCGGGATTGTGCTCCGTGGCGGCAGCTACCGAGGCGTAGGTGCTCTCTGCGGTGATCATGAAGAACAGGCAGTCAGCAGGCAGCAGGCTGTTGTCGCGCAGGTATTCAAACAGTTGCTGGCCGTCCGTCTTCTGATTGAGGTTGTAGTCGCACAGGATGAGGTTGTAGCGACGCTGTTTGATCAGCTTGGTGGCTTCTTCTGCGGTGCTGGCCAGATCGACCTTGCCAATGCCCAGCATGCTCAGGTGGCCCTTCAGCGTGGATTGCTGCACCGACATGTCGTCGATGATCAGGGCTTGAATGCCGGGGAATGAAGGGGCAGTTTGAATGGCCATGGCGCCTCGCATGACAAATGGCGATCTGGCCCTTTGTGGACCAGCACTTTTCGCATTTCGGCAAGCATGTGCACAAACTTGAGGCAATGCACGGGGGAAACCCCTGGCCAAAAATGGAAAAGGCACCCCGAGAGGTGCCTTTCTTTCGCAATGCAGTAGCCGCTTATTTGAAGATGTTCTTCACACGGTCTGTCCAGCTCTTGGAGTTGGGCGAGTGCTTTTCGCCCCCCTTCTTGAAGGACTCATCCAGCTCCTTGAGCAGCTTGCGCTGGTGCTCGGTGAGCTTGACGGGTGTCTCAACTGAGATGTGGCAGTACAGATCGCCCGGGTAGCTGGAGCGGATGCCCTTGATGCCCTTGCCACGCAGACGGAAGGTCTTGCCGTGCTGCGTGCCTTCGGGGATCTCGATTTCCGCCTTGCCGCCCAGTGTGGGCACCTCGATGTTGCCGCCCAGCGCTGCTGATGTCAGCGGCACAGGCACGGAGCAGTGCAGGTCATCGCCATCACGCTCGAAAATGTCGTGCTGCTTGATGCGGATCTCGATGTACAGGTCACCAGGAG
>NZ_SCTN01000220.1 GCF_004297345.1 Aquabacterium sp.
CCGACACGGGAAGATCAGCGGCGATCAGGCGACGCGCCAGAAAATCGGGGAAGCGCTGATCCTCACTCACTGCAACACCTTTGGCTTTCCCCCACGCTCCCGTGATCGGAAAGAAACCATCCGTGAGGGAATCACCAAACGCCACCACCACGCGCGTCGGCACCCTTGGCAGCACATCCACCTCATCAATCAGCAGCCACGAGTTATCCAACGGGCGGTCGATGCGTTCAAAGCCTGCCCCACTCTCCTGCTGAGCCTGGTTGCCCTTGGCTCGCCAAAGGTATTCGTTGGCCTTGATATGTCGGCTCAACGATGAAAACTCGCCAGCCGCATACAGGCTGACAGCCAGGCGCTGCATCCCCATCACATCCAAGCTGACGGGGTCACTGAGTGCACTGGCACCCGGCGCGAGGGTGACGACAGGTTGGCCAGCAAACGTCAGTTGACGAGACGAACCCGCCCGGACCGAGACATCACATTCAGACAGGCCCACGCGCACATCGTCGAGCGTCACAGGCTTCTTGCCAAAGCGGTTGCTCAGACGCAATCT
Source organism: Aquabacterium sp. (assembly GCF_004297345.1). Lineage (GTDB taxonomy): Bacteria > Pseudomonadota > Gammaproteobacteria > Burkholderiales > Burkholderiaceae_C > Aquabacterium. The sequence continues at coordinate 551 of NZ_SCTN01000220.1, forward strand.
GATCGCCTGTCCGCCTTGGTGAAGCGTGACGATCTGCCTGATGGTTTCGTTGTGAACAGAAACCGACCAGAACGCGTCCGAGTGTGGCGCGGCCCATGCCGCCGCCCACTTCTCCACCGGCGTGGCGCCTTGAGAGACGTCTGCGCCCGACATCATGCAGACAGGGCCAGCAAGCCAGACGAGGCGTGGCGTACACGGAGAGACCAGAGCAAGTTCACAACGGACCTTCGACAGAAAACATCGGTGAGGCGGGCAGGCTAAAGGCATACACCCCATCAAACCACCCGCATTTCCCCGTGTTCAATTGCTCCCCCCCTCATTTGAGGCGTCAAAGCATGGCCACGCACCGCTTGAGTTTCATCGTCTTCACCCGCATCACAGGCATCGCATCGGGGGCATCAGCGAACCGTCACGGTCACCGCACCAGCCTGCTCGGCCGTGCACAGGACGACCTGATCAACAGACTGCCACCAACAGCGTGCCGAGGCTGGCGACACACTGATTTGCGGCTGCGCCTTGCCTTGCAGGAAACTCGCAGGCACGAACAACTCGGTGCGCCCCCTCTCAGGTTGATGCTGCCAGCTGTAGCTCAGCGAAGGCCCGATGCCCAGCCAGGACACGCCCGCCGATTTCTGCCATTGCCCATAGGTGCCTGCCGTACGACGCACATAAGGCCGCGCGCTGAAGTTGTTGCGCAACTCGCCCTTGTCATTCACGACGGACAGGTTCTCGCCATTCCAGCCATCCAGCGTCACGGGGTTCCACTCCTGCGTGTAGCCCCACTGCGTGCCGGACTCGCCAAACTTCTCCAGATCGTTGTAGATCATGTCGATGTAGTTGGGCGCCAGCATCCACTGAGGCGAGCCGAACTCACCCAGCAACACGGCAGCGCCCCAGCTATGCGCCAGTTCGCGGTTGCGCTCGGCCACCGGCTCATAGCGCAAGCCAGACCAGGCCTTGAAATAGATCAGCACATCGTAGTAGTGCGGCGCAAACGCGAGGTTGCTGATGCCGGGGTTGCCCAGCTTCGTGGCCTGCAGACCGATGCCTGTCCACATCTCCGGCTCCACGAACACGATGGCATCGGGGTGATGTGCACGCACGCGTGCCGCACCATCCTGATAGAGCCGCGTGAGCTTGTCCGCGCTGCCGAAGGGCTCATTGAGCAGGTCATAGCCGATCACATTGGGCGCTTGCGCAAAGCGCTGTGCCAGCCGCTCCAGCATCACCAGATAGCGCTCACGTGCCGGGTTGCCCGGCGTCATGAACTCGTTGAAGGCACGCTCCATGTCATTGCGGCTGAACAGAATGGCCTGAGGCCCCCAGTTCGCGCACTTGGCCGAGTTGTCTGGCGTGGATTGCGGGATATCGGCAGGGATGGCCCAACGCGGAAAGCCCTCGCCGCAACCACCCAGTGTCCAACGGCTGAAGGCATCCTGGTGCACATCCACCAGCACATGGATGTGCCGTGCGGCTGCACGTGACACGATCTCGGCGTAGTAATCGAGATAGCTTTCGTCATACACACCGGGCTGCAACTCGAAGGCTTCCCAGTTGAACTGCAGGCGCACCACGTTCACACCCAGGCGCGCCAGCTTGTCGAACAGCTGCGGATCCTGATTGGGCCGGAAGTTCGGCACCTTGTGCAACTGCGACAGGTTGAAGCCATGCAGCACCACATCGGCGCCTTGCTGGTCCACGAACCGATGGCCCTGCACCTTCAAGGGGGCCGCTTCCGACTGCTTCACGGACAAAAAGCCCGCCAGTGCACACAGGGTTAGACACAGGCCTTTTCGCCAGCCAGCTTCCTTAGACTTGATCTTCATAAGTGGTTTCCTGTCATCGTCAACATCTGGATGAACTGTGCGGAAACCACCGCGCCTGGACTAGCAACGCTTTGACATTCGACCATGCCGGTTTCCCGCCCCCGCTTCATCGCCGATCTGCCTGAGCCGGAGTTGGAAGTGCTGTGCGCATGCATCAGCCCCTGGAAAGCACGCAAGGGCAGTACCGTTCACGCTGAAGGTGAAGCCGTGCAGGCCCTGTACATGCTGGATGCTGGGCGCATGCAGTTTGAGGTGCATGCCCTGGATGGCCGCAAGCTGGTGCTGGGCTTTGTGGGTGCAGGCCGATCTTTTGGCGAACTGGAAGTGGTGGAAGGGGGGCCGGCATTGGCGGCGGCCGTCGTCAACCAGTCGGCATCAGGCTGGCGCCTGAGCGTGCAGGACTTCCACGCCGTGCTAGCCCAGACGCCGCACTTTGCAGCGCTGATGCTGCGCACCACGGCTCGCAACGCTCGCATCCACCATCGGCTGTATCGGCACAGCTTGTTGATGTCGCCAGACGAACGCCTGGCGCTGGCCTTGTTGTCCATACGGCGACATGGCCACGCCGATGCGTCACCTGAGCCCGCAGTCATTCAAACCACGCAGGACATGCTCGCGCAAATGCTGGGCACCACTCGCCAGTGTGTGAGCAAGCATCTCAAGCAATGGGAGTCCGCTGGCTGGATCGCCATCCAATATGGCGGCATCACCTTGCTGGATAGCGAGGCCATTGCCGCCTACGTGAACCTTGATCTCTTCTGAACGAGCGACGACGCTCAGCGGCTCATCGCACTGTGATGAAAGCCTTGCCGCCCGCCCACTTGCGGGCGCTGAGCAGCAAACCAGTCCACCACGGCCTGGCGTTGCTCGGCCGTGTAATGCAGGCCCAGCTTGGAGCGGCGCCACAGCACGTCATCGGCCGTCATGGCCCATTCGTGGCGCTTGAGGTAGAACAGCTCGGCTTCGTACAGATCAGGCGCGATCTCGGCGCCCAGGTCACCGCGTGAGCGCACGCCATCGAGCAGGCGCAGCACGCGGCCACCGTAAGCACGCGTCCAGCGACGCATCAGGCCCAGGTCCATCCAGGGATGGCGACGGCGCAGGCGCGTCTGGAACTCGGCCATGTCGGCCACCGGGTTGCCGGTCTCCTCAACCAGATCGCCCAGGAAGCCGCCAGGCAGCACGGCGTCCGCCGTCCATTGGTGGCGCTCATCGCCCAGCATCTTGCCCACTTCATCGGCCGCTTCTTGCGACAGCAAGCGGAAGGTGGTGAGCTTGCCGCCCCATACCGTCAACCAGGGTGAGGGCTTGAGTTGCGTCTGCAGGCGATAGTCGCGCGTCACGGCAGCGGCCTTGCCGCTTTCATCGTCCAGCAGCGGACGCACGCCGGCATAGCTCCACACCACATCGCCCGGCTGCACGGGGCGGCGCAGATAGCGGCTCAGCTCGGTGCACAGGTACAGCACCTCATCGGGCTCGATCTGCACGTGGCCCGGCGCAGCCTTGTGCTCGACATCGGTCGTGCCGATCAGCGTGAAATCGCGCTCATAGGGAATCGCGAAGATGATGCGCTTGTCCTGCCCCTGGAAGATGTAGGCGTGATCGTGATTGAAGATGCGCGGCACGACGATATGGCTGCCCTTGACCAGGCGCAGCTTCTTGTTCGCATCGCCGCCCTTGCCTGTGGTGGGCGGTACGGCCATCACGTCACGCAGCATGTGTTCGGCCCAAGGGCCCGCTGCGTTGACGACCATGCGCGCCTGCACAGTCAGCTTGTGCGTCACGGCTTGGGTATCGGGATCCAGATGGGTCAGCGTTGCGCGCCAGCCGCCAGCATGCGGGCTGGTGGCTTCGCAACGCGTGCGCGTCAGCACCTGGGCACCTTGTTCGGCCGCGTCCAGCGCGCACAGGGCCACCAGGCGGGCATCGTCCACCCAACCGTCTGAGTACACGAAGCCCTTGGTCCAGCCCTGCTTGAGCGGCTCACCCAAAGGCGATTTGTTCAAGGCCACCGATTCGCAACCGGGCAGGAACTCACGCGGGGCCAGGTTGTCGTACAGCCACAAGCCCAATCGGATCATCCACGCGGGCCGCATCGAGGCATCGTGCGGCAACACGAAACGCAAAGGCCACATGATGTGCGGCGCCGAACGAAGCAGCAGTTCGCGCTCCATCAGCGCTTTGCGCACCAGACCGAACTCACCGTATTCCAGATAGCGCAATCCACCATGAATCAGCTTGGTCGATGACGACGAGGTGTGGCTGGCCAGGTCTTCCTGTTCGCACATCACCACGCGCCAGCCGCGGCCCGCCAGATCGCGGGCAATGCCCACGCCATTGATGCCACCACCGATCACCAGCACGTCACAGTGGTAGTCCGCTTCGCTGGTGTGATCGTCGGACTTTGGCTGATTGGGGGGGCTTGCCGGCTGCAAACTAGACTCCTTCATGACACAGTGCGTGTTTTACGGCACTGAAGCGTACAACACAAGCGCGTTTTTATTCTTTCGTGTTTGTTTTTTTTCGTATACGCTCTCCATAACCCGGAAAATTGCTCAAAAACAATCAACGGAGACCCGGTATGAACCCTGATTCCACCTGGAGCCCCAATCCACGCCAGCTCGCCTTGCTTGAAGAAGTGAAGGCGCGCGGCGCGGTGTCGGTCGAACGATTGGCCCAACGCCTGGACGTGACCATGCAGACCGTGCGCCGCGACGTGCAGCGCCTGGCCGATGCCGGCATGCTGCAGCGCTTTCACGGCGGCGTGAACCTGCCCCGCATGGCCCCGCAAGTGGGCGCGTGGAAAGAACGCCAGGCCCTGCGCGCCGAAGCCAAGAGCCGCATTGCGCGCTCGGTGGCCGCAGCCATCCCCGACGGCAGCTCGCTGATGATGGGCATCGGCACCACGGTCGAGGCCGTCGCGCGCGAGTTGCTCAAGAAGTCAGGCCTGCGCGTGATCACGCACAACCTGCACGTGGCCAGCATGCTCAGCGAACATCCCAGCTGCAAGGTGCACGTGGCTGGTGGCGTGCTGCGCTCGCGTGACAGCGCGCTCGAAGGCGAAAGCACCGTGGCCTTCCTCAAGCAGTTCAAGGTGGACTACACCATCATGAGCACCATGGGCATCGACGAAGACGGCACCCTGCGTGACCGCGATCTGCGCGAACTGCCCGTGGCCCAGACCCTGGTCGAGCAGGCCCGTGAAACCTGGCTCGTGGCCGACGTGAGCAAGTTCAGCGAAGCCGAGCTGGCCAAGGTGGGCCATCTGCAAAGCATGAAGCGCGTCTTCACCGATGCCTTGCCGCCCGCCCCTTATCCCAAGATGCTGCAGGAATGGGACGTGGCCCTGACCATCGCGTCCTGATCCTGCGCCGCAACCGCCAACAAGAAACCAAGAGAGCAACGCAAGATGGCATTCATCCTGGCCCTGGATCAGGGCACTTCCAGTTCGCGCAGTGTGGTGTTTGACGAGCGTGGCCAGATCCTGGCCAGTGCCCAGCTCGAAATACGCCAGCACTACCCGCAACCGGGCTGGGTGGAGCACGATCCGCTGGAGTTGTGGGCCACGCAGCGCGACACGGCCCATGCGGCCCTGGCCCAGCTGCATCAGGCCGGCCATGATCTGCGCCAGCTCAAAGGCATCGGCATCACCAACCAGCGCGAAACCACTTTGCTGTGGAACCGCAAGACCGGCCAGCCCGTGCACCGCGCCATCGTCTGGCAGGATCGCCGCACGGAAGCGCAATGCGCGCAATGGCGCGAACAAGGCCTGGGTGAGACCATTCGCGCCAAGACCGGCCTGGTGATCGATCCCTACTTCTCTGGCAGCAAACTGCAATGGCTGCTGGACAACGTGGACGGCGCGCGTGAAGCCGCCCAACGTGGCGAGCTGGCTTTCGGCACAGTCGATACCTGGCTGCTGTGGAACCTCACAGGCGGCCGTGTACACGCCACCGATGTCAGCAATGCCTCGCGCACCATGCTGTTCAACATCCACACGAACGACTGGGATGAGGATCTGCTCAAGCTGATGCAGATCCCGCGCGAGGTACTGCC
>NZ_SCTN01000221.1 GCF_004297345.1 Aquabacterium sp.
GCCCCAAGTCAAGCGCCGTTGATGCGGATCCAGGTGGTCTTCAACTCGGTGTACTTGTCCAGCGCATGCAGGGATTTGTCTCGCCCGTTGCCAGACTGCTTGAAGCCCCCGAAAGGCACGGTGATGTCGTCTTCGTCGTATTGATTGACGTGCACCGTGCCCGCCTTCAACGCACGCGCCACGCGATGGGCCCGGTCAATGTGCTGGCTCCACACACTGGCCTGCAGGCCATAGGGTGTGCCGTTGGCAAGCCGGATGGCCTCGGCCTCATCCTTGAAGCGGATCACACTGAGTACCGGGCCAAAGATTTCTTCCTGCGCAATCTTCATGCTGTTATCGACGCGGTCAAACACGGTGGGTTGCACGTAGAAGCCACCAGTGTCGGCCAGGGCTTGTGCGCCACCGGCGACACAACGCGCGCCTTGCTGCGTACCTACGTCGATATAGCCCAGCACGGATCGCAACTGGCCTTCATCAACCAAGGCCCCCATCACGGTGCTTGGATCCAACGGATCTGCCGGTTGGTAGGCAGATGACTGCGCCACGATGCGCGCCACCATCTCATCGGCGATCGATTCATGCACCAACAAACGCGAAGGTGCGTTGCAGGATTCGCCCTGATTGAAGAACAGCGAACCGGCTACCGTATCGGCGGCACGCTCAACGCTGTCGGTATCGTCAAACACGACGAAGGCCGACTTGCCGCCCAGCTCGTTGAACACGCGCTTGAGGTTGCTCTGGCCTGCGTACTCAAGCATCTTGCGGCCCACACGCGTGGAGCCCGTGAAGCCCAGCGCATCCACATCCATGTGCAAGGCGAGTGCCTCACCCGCCTCGTGGCCATAGCCTGGTACGACGTTGAACACACCTTCAGGCAGCCCAGCCTTGATGGCCAGCTCGGCCAGCTTCAAGGCCGTCAACGGCGATTTTTCAGAGGGCTTGAGCACCACGCTGTTGCCACAAGCCAGCGCCGGCCCCAGCTTCCAGGCAGCCATCAACATGGGGTAGTTCCAGGGCACGATGGCCCCGACCACGCCAATGGGCTCGCGCTGAATCAGGGCCAGGGCCGTGTGCGGCGTGGGCGCGATCTCGTCATAGATCTTGTCGATGGCTTCACCAAACCAGTTGATGCAACGCGCGGCCAGCGGCACGTCCACGCTCAGGCTGTACTGGATGGGCTTGCCCATGTCCAAAGTTTCGAGCAAGGCCAGTTCGTCCTTGTGCTGGATCATCAACTCGGCCAGGCGCTGCAGCACACGCTTGCGTTCGGCCGGCGGCTGTCGTGCCCAGCGCCCATCGTCAAAGGCCTGACGGGCCACGGACACGGCAGCATCCACATCGGCTCGCTCGCCACGAGCCACAACGCCCAGCAAGCGCCCATCGATGGGAGACAGGCAATCGAACGTGGCCCCACCAAGCGAAGACACCCGCTGACCATTGATGAACGCACGACCATCGATGCGATGCTCGGCAATCAAGGCCTCTGCGCGGTCTCGCCAGATACAGGCCTGAGGGCTGGTAGGGGCAAACGCGCTCATGATCGGTCTCCTGAATACGCAAAGGCTGTGCGTCGTTTTCATCCTGCCACATCTCGCGCTACCATGAGCACATGGTTGAATCAAGATGCGCCTGACCGTCTACACGGACTACACGCTGCGGGTGATGATGTTCCTGGCGATACGGCATCGCACGGGTGAGTTGTCTCGCATCGACGAGATCGCACAGGCCTACAACATCTCGCGCAGCCACCTGACCAAGATCGTGCATGAACTGGGTCACAGCGGGCTGGTGGACACGGTGCGCGGACGCCATGGAGGCATGCAACTGGCCCGCCCGCCCGAGCAGATCACAGTGGGCGAGATCGTGCGTCTGGCCGAGAAGGACTTCGCCGTGGTGGCCTGCCATGACCCTGACACCACCGACATCTGCACCATCCAGCCTGCCTGCAACCTGCAGCGGGCGCTGCGGCGCGCCATGGCCGCCTTCATGCGGGAGCTCGACGCGCTGACGCTGACTGAGGCCATCACGGCCCCAACGGCTGCGGCCAGCCTGCTGGGCCTGGCCACCGAGGTGCCTGTGTCCATGCCCATCAAAGGCAGCGGCCGGGTCAAGACACCCGGTTGACCGTCAAAGCGATGATCACGAGCCCGAGCGGGCCGTAAGCCATGAAGATGTTGATCGCCCACTGAAAGGTCGGGCTGGCATGACCCAGTTCCAGAAAGCGGTGCGCCACGATCTGGGCCTTGATCCAAACCAACGCGGCCACGATCAACGCAGACGCCGATACCCCGCTGCCCTGGTGCGTCAGCATCAGGCTGGCGGCAGACAGCAGGACCAGCGCCAGCCAGGCCAGCGCTGCGCCCTTGTTGTTCGATGCAAGCTTGTTGTTCATGGCGGCCTCACACGAAGGCATAGAAGAACGAGAAGATCATCAGCCACACGATGTCAGTGGCATGCCAGTAGATGGCCAACGCCTCGACGCTGCGTTGGTTGAAACGGTTCAGCCACACGCAGGTGGTCAACCACGTCATGCCCATGATCCCCCATGAGGCGTGGATCAGGTGGTTGAGCGTGAGGTAGTAGTAAACAGTGACGAAGACGTTGCCTGCCGCGCTCAGGTGGTGCGCGTTGTTGGACTGGATCTCCAGGTACTTGATGACCGGGTACAGGCAGGCACACAACAGCGCCGCCAGGATCCACCAACGCGCGGCGCGCTGCTTGTCTGCCCGCAAGGCATCCACCGTGCGCGACATGAAAAAGCCCGCGCTGACCATCACCAGTGTGATCGCCATGCCCGCCAGAGCCGACAGGCGCCCTGCGCCATCGCGAAACGCGGCAGGGTCCAGCACGCGGGCGCCAAAGTACACGGCAAACAGCACCGAGAACTCGAAGAACTCCAGGCAGATGCCGACCCACATGCCGGTATAGCCCAGGACGGGGCCGCGCTCCGCATGAGACGGCGGCGCTGGCAAGTGGAGGGCTGCGGCGATGGCCATGGCTACCTCACGCGGCGCTGCTGCGCGCCTGACTGAACAGCACGTTGTTTTCCAGGTGGATGTGCTGCATGAGGTCTTCCCTGAAGGCACGCAAACCCAGGTAGAGCGCCTGCCAGGTATTGCAAGCACCCGCTGGCGGCGTCATGTCATGCGTCAGCGCTTCAAGCTGGGCAAGGTTTTCACCATGGTGATCATGCTCTTCCTGCATCACCTGAATCGGCCCTTGCGACACCCCATATTGCCGATCCTTCAGCAGCGGGAACAGGATGCTTTCTTCCCGCTCCATGTGGTTGGCCAACTCGGCCCCCATCTCAGTCAGCAAGGACGTCAAACCAGCGGGACAGGCCGGATGGTCTCGATGCACCGCCTCCACCCTGCGAGCCAGGCGCGCCAGTTCAGGCAACTGCCCACGATGCCGCTCGTGGAAGTAAGACTGGATGTGGTCCACCAACTCCGGCATATCAGCCTCACCCCATTGGCGAGGAGCCTGCTGCGCCTGTGCCACGAGCTGGGTCAGACGTTCAGCGATCGGAGCAGGGTCCAGCCCCTTCTTGGCCGCGGCTTCTTGCAGGGTATGGGCCCCACCGCAGCAGAAGTCCAGCTTGTAGTCGTGGAACACGTCGGTCGCACCGGGGATCTCTCGGGCGATCTGTCCCAAAGATTGCTGGAGGAATGTCATGACAAGAACCTTTCAAATCAATAAGGTTCATCATTAATGAATGTTATTGATTTGTCCAGCAACGCCACACTGCCCCACGGGTTATCCTTCATCTTGACTGATGTGCATCAAAGTCATGCGAACCGGCAAAGCCAGAAGATCTGGAGACAAGCACTCAAGGCATGCCGGCAGAACTGCGCCACAATGGTCGTCTCTGCTGCCAACAGGAGACACCATGCCGGTGATCGTGGTCGCCAATCCCAAGGGCGGTGTGGGCAAGTCCACACTGTCGAGCAACATTGCGGGCTACTTCGCTCGCCAGGGGCATTCCGTGATGCTGGGTGACGTCGATCGCCAGCAATCCTCGCGGCTATGGCTCAAGTTGCGTCCAGGCAACCTGCCCCAGATCCTGAGCTGGGACATCAGCGAAGACCACATCGCGCGCCCGCCCAAAGGGACCACCCACATCGTGCTGGACACCCCTGCCGGTCTGCATGGCCCCGGGTTGGAGGCTGTGATGAAACTGGCTGACAAGGTCATCGTGCCACTGCAGGCCAGCGTGTTCGACATCTACGCCACGCAAGAATTCCTGGCCGAGCTAGGCAAGCGCAAGAAGAGCGACAAAGCTCAGCTTGGCGTGGTGGGCAACCGCATCAAGGACCACACCAAGGCCACCGAGCACCTCAAGGAATTCCTGCAGACGCTGGACATCCCCTTGCTGAGCCTGCTGCGGGATACGCAGAACTACGCGCATCTGGCTGCGCACGGCCTGAGCCTATGGGATGTACCTGCTACCAAGGTCGAGAAGGACCTGAGTCAATGGGCACCCGTGCTGGGCTGGCTGCAGCGATAGGTTGAATCTGCCATGCCAGTCACGGCGTGCCTGCCACCCGTAACTCGCGGCAAACAAAGCGGTGCCGTCCCGCAGATTTGGCCTCGTACAAAGCCCCATCGGCCGCATCGGTCAGACCCTGGGCCGTGGCAGGGCCATGTGGCAGACAATGTGAAACGCCCACGCTGACCGTCACGCTGGCGGTGGTCGGCGAATCCTCATGCACCATGCGAGCAGCGTCAACCTGCTCAATCACACGACGCGCCAGCTCGCATGCCCCTGTGGCATCTGTGTCCGGCAGCAGGATCACGAACTCTTCGCCACCATAGCGCGCCGCGACATCGCCAGGGCGGCGCACCACGCTGGCAATGGCCGCAGCCACCTCGGCCAGGCAACGATCACCTGCCGGATGGCCATAGCGGTCATTGAAGCGTTTGAAGTGATCCACGTCGATCATCAACAAGGCCAGCGATGCCCGATTGCGGCGCGCACGATCCCACTCCGCCCTCAAGGCCTCATCGAACACGCGCCTGTTGGCCAACCCGGTGAGCGCATCCTTGCGAGCCATGTCATCCAGCTCCGCGTTCAGGCGCTGCACCTCCTGACGCTCTTGCTGAAAGCGCATCGACTGCAGGAACATCATGCGGTCCTTGTCTTCGCGCACGGCCACAACGAACATGGCCACCGTCGCCGTCAGCAAGTAGTGCCCCAGAAACAGCAGGCCGTAGTGAATATCGGAGACCCAAGGCAAGGCCAGGAAAGGTAGGCCACCCAGCAGGCAACCACGAATGCCGGCACGTATCGGCAACTGCAGGGCCAGCATGCCGATCACCAGCACCATCAGGGTGATGTAGACCTGATTGATGGCCAGAACAGGGCTGTGGAGCATGAAGCCCGTGCCCACCTTCACCGCGGTAATCAGGCCAAACACCCACGGAATCCAACGATCGAATGACGGCCGCCAGCGTGCCCGGTGTGCGGCCATCAGCCCCGTCGTCAGCAAGCCGATGTCAATCCCTTCGGACTTCAGCAACAAAGCCAGATCAGCGC
>NZ_SCTN01000222.1 GCF_004297345.1 Aquabacterium sp.
CAGAAACGTCCATGCCAGGCCCATGATCAGGCTGTCGACGTTGTTTGTCAGGAAGGCTGTGAAGCCGGCCACGTAAAACAGCAGGGGCACTTCCAGCAGGTTCATGAAGTTACGGTTTGGCAGGCGTACCGCATCCGGCACGCGCTCGGATTCGCCATAGCGAAAATCCTCTGCCGTAATCTGGCCTTGTCGCCCAGCCTTGAAGCGGGCAAAGGGCACCAGCAATAGCACGTGCATTGTCCAAAGAGCCAGAATGGCCATGGGCAGGAAAATCGGCGAATACGTGTGCATTTGAGAATGGCTCCTCTGAATAGGGGTTCAATTTGGCGAGACAAGCGGGTGCCTCGGGGCTACCATCGTAGTCAGTTCACCAAATCTGTGTTTGCCGGACACCTCGCCATGGGCGTAGACAAGCTGTTTTCCATTTTCGTGGCCGCCATCTGCGTGGTCATGCTGGTGCGCCTGGCTCTGGGCGATGCCCGTCGGGCACGGTTGGATCGCGCCTTTTTGCAGGCTTGGGCGCGCGTGCGCCGTCAGGGCTTGTTGATCTGGCATTGGCGCAGCAGGCGCCGCTCAGCCGCTGAAGCCCACCAGGTCGCGCAGGACGTCATCAACCGGGTGCGCCATCGCGTTGAAAAAGAGGGCAATGTGATCACGCCCGAGGTATTCAAAGAGCCGCGCAAGCCACATTGAACGCCGTTATGGCGTGCATCAGGCTGCCAGTTGCGCCTTGCGCTTGCTGGCCACATTGATGCCCTGGCCCACCAAGCCGGCAGACACCACGCCCATTGCGAGTGTCAAGGCGGCACCGTAGAACACGGCTTCAGGCGATCCCTTGTCCATCAAGGCGCCAAAGATAGGGGCTGCCAGTGCGAAGCCCAGATCCAAGCCCGAATACACGGTGCCGTACACACGGCCTGTCGCGCCGGGAGGTGCCGCACGCTTGATCAGCATGTCACGTGAGGGGCCGGCCAAGCCTGTGCCAAAACCTGCCAGTGCCACCACAGCGGCAGCCGCCGTGCCGGGCAATATGCCCAGGCCACCCAGCACGAGCAAGCTCGCAGCCAGCGTCATGGCCATGGCAATCGTGCGTTCCAGGCGTTCTACGCGTACCACCAGAAAACCACCCAGCACCATGCCGACTGCACCGCAGATCATGTAGCCCGTCACCACAAAGGCTGTGGCCGATATCGGCAGGCTATACAGCTTGCTCAGCGCCGGACTGGCGAAGCCCTGGATGGCGCTCAACGCGGCGGTGCTGAAAAAGAAGAACGAAAAGCACAACCAGACGGAGGGCAGCTTCAGAAAGGCCATCGGGTGTTCGACCTTGGCATGCGCGGCTTCACGGCCCGGAGCGTGCGCCTGATGGTGGTCATCAATAGCCTGTCGGTTGAAGGCCAGCAAGGCGATCACGCACAGGCCCACCAGCGCCGCGCACAAGTAGGCTATGCGCCAGCTGCCCGTGGCGTGATGGAGACCAATCAGGAACACCGGTGCGGCGGCCCAACCCAGATTGCCGCTGATGCCGTGAATCGAGAAGGCGTGACCCAGCCTTGCCATCGATACACGCTTGTTCAGGATCGTGAAATCCGCAGGATGGAAAGGTGCATTGCCCAATCCGGCCAAGGCCGACGCCAGCATCAGCCCACCGTAACCCCGCGCAGACGCTGCAGCCAGCGCCGAAGCGACAAAGCAGCCCAGTGCCGCAAACAAAACAGGCCGCGCACCAATGCGATCGACAACGAAACCTGCCAGCGCCTGCCCAACGCCGGAAATCACAAAAAACAGACTGACCAGCAGCCCCATCTCGGCGTAACTCAGCCCGAAATCCCGC
>NZ_SCTN01000025.1 GCF_004297345.1 Aquabacterium sp.
AACGGTGCCATGGACCATCTCAATGGCGCGACGCAACAAAACGCTTCCGCCGCAGAACAACTGTCTGCGACATCCGAAGAGTTGTCTGCTCAGGCGACCGAGCTGCAGCATCTGATGGCCTATTTCCGAATTAAGGACGAATCTGAGCAACGTGCTCCGGCGCATGGCGGATCCAATCAGGCTGCACGGAGCGTCAGCAGCCGTATCAGCACCTCGGCCAAGCCGAGCACCGCGCCCCATCGTCAGACGACAGCCATGGCGCAGCCGGGCTTTCATTCGGACGTTGACGAATCGCATTTCGCCCATTTTTGATCAACGCACATTGATCGACCAGAACGCCAGGAGTCCACGACCATGAACGCCCTCATGTCCCGCATGTTGCTGTGGCAAAAATTTACCTTGCTCGCGATCCTAGGCTTGATCATGTGCGCAGTGCCCACCATTGTTTACCTGCGCACCACGCAGGCAACGATCAACAGCACCAGAGTCGAAAGAGCGGGGGCCGATGTCATCAGGGTCATCCTGCCTCTGACTGATGCGATCAATCACGCACGTGTGGTGCCGGAGACAAGCCCGGATCACAACGCCACCTGGACGGCCATGGGCGCCCAGGTTGATGCGGTGGATGCCTCGCTGAAGTCCCACCACGCGGAGTTGGATCTCACGCCGGACTTTGAAGGCGTCAAGATGAGCTACGTGGCTTTGTTGGCAGAGCTCAAGAAGGAGGGCCATACCTCCGATCAGGCTGAGAACGAATTGGTGGAAAGCGTCAAAGGCCTGACTACTGCGGCTTTGGATAAAAGCGGCTTGACGCTGGACCCCGATGCCGATTCCTATGCTGTCATGAGTCTCACCACGGACATCATGCTCCAGGTCGCCGACTACTTCAGTCGCGTTCAGCAAAGCAACGACATGCTGCTGACGACCAACCGAGGGGATACGCACCTGACCAAGAAGGCCTATGCAGACAGCTATTTCGCTCTGGTTCACACAGGCGAGATTCAAGATCTGGCCGCCAAGGCCGTGTGGGCCAACCCCGGCTTGAAGGCTGACGTGAACGTCGAGGGCCTGGAGTCGCGGTTCAAGTCAACTTTGAGCCTGGCCGAGAAAGTGCTGGGCAGCGACAAGCCGGAACTGGCCGAACAGAAGCAGTTGTCTGTGCAACTGGCCAAAGACCGAGATGCCCTGCAAGCTGCCCGAGATCCAGGGGTGGCGGTGCTGGCGCGTTTGCTCAAGGAGCGTGAAGACCGATTGATCCACGCACGTCTGGTTCTGAGCGGCGTGCTGGCGTTGGTCATGCTGGTGGCCGTTGGTTTGGGGACGGCGGTCGTGCGGGCGGTGACCAAGCCCATCCAGCGTGCCATTGATGCGGCCAATGCCGTCAAAAATGGCCAGCTTGACGGCGTCATCGACATAAATGGGCGTGATGAAGCCGCACAACTGCTGACTGCCATCAAGGCCATGCAACTTGGCTTGCGTGATCGCAATGAGCGCGACGCCGTCTTGCTCGCTGAGAGCACGCGAATTCGCCAGGCCCTCGATGTGGCGGCCACCAATGTGGTGGTGGCCGACGCAGATTACAAAATCGTCTACGCCAATGAAGCCATGCAAAGCATGGTCAGGGCTGCGCAGGCAGATTTCCGCGCTGATCTGCCCAAGCTGGATGCCCAGTGCATTGTGGGCGCCAACATGGATGCCTTCAGCAAGGATCCAGTTCAGCAAAGAACCATGCTTGAACGTCTGGCGGGTACTCAAACCACTCGGCTGGACATTGGCGCTCGTCGGTTTGACGTCACCGCTAACCCGATTCGCAGCCAGGATGGCGAACGACTGGGAACGGTTGTGGAATGGCGTGATTTGACCGAGTTCCTCGCGGCGCAAGAGCGTGAGCAAAAACAGGCGGCCGAGAATGCCCGCGTCAAACGGGCACTGGATTGCTGTTCTACCAACGTGATGATCGCGGATGCCGATGGCAAGATCATCTACACGAACGACTCGGTCATGAGCATGCTCAGCCGCAACGAGAGCGAATTGCGCAAGAGCTTGCCTCAGTTCGCTGCCAATCGCGTGCTCGGCAGCAATTTCGACAGCTTCCACAAGAACCCTGGGCATCAGCGCAATTTGCTGGGCATGCTCAAGGGCGAGCACAAGACGCAGATCAAGGTGAGTGAACTGCACTTTGCACTGACGGCCAACCCGATCAATGACGACAAGGGCGTTCGCCTGGGGACCGTTGTGGAATGGCGAGACCGCACTGCTGAAGTGTTGGCGGAAAAGGAAGTGACCGACCTGGTCGATGGCGCAACGCAAGGCGATTTCTCTCGCCGCATGGTGCTGGAAGGCAAGGAGCCCTTCTTCCGCTTGATGGGTGAAAAGTTCAACGATCTGATCGATACCGTCAGCAAGACCATTGTGGAGGTGCGCGTGTCGGCGGAGCAACTGACATCGGCGGCCAACCAGGTTTCCGAGACGTCTCAATCGCTGTCGCAGTCTGCGGCATCACAAGCGGCCAGTGTGGAGCAAACGAGTGCCTCTTTGCAGCAAATGGCCCAGTCCGTCAAGCAAAACGCAGAGAGCGCGTTGGTGACCGACGGCATGGCCACGAAGGCCGCCAAGGAGGCCATGGACGGCGGTGATGCCGTGACGCGTACCGTGGACGCCATGCAGGAGATCGCCAAGAAGATATCCATCATTGACGACATCGCCTACCAGACCAACCTGCTGGCACTCAATGCGGCGATTGAAGCGGCCCGTGCCGGTGAGCATGGCCGAGGTTTTGCCGTGGTGGCGGCCGAAGTGCGCAAGCTGGCCGAACGCAGCCAGGTGGCCGCTCAGGAGATCGGGCGACTGGCCGGTTCCAGCGTGAACCTGGCCGAAAAGGCCGGCGATCTGCTCAAGCAGATGGTGCCTTCGATCAACAAGACGAGCGAGCTGGTTCAGGAGATCGCGGCGGCTTCGGGCGAGCAGTCGGATGGCGTGGCGCAGATCACTGGTGCCATGGACCATCTCAATGGCGCCACTCAGCAAAATGCATCGGCAGCAGAAGAGTTGTCTGCCACGTCGGAAGAGCTTTCCGCACAAGCCACGCAGCTTCAGGGCTTGATGGCTTACTTCAAGCTCAAGGACGACGGCGGAGCAAAACGGTCATCGCGTGAAGCGCAGGATTCTGCGTTCGCCGGATCTCGCCCAACGAACGCCGCTTGCCCTGCATCGGGCCATGCGCGTGTCGGTAGGTCCACACCCAATCTGGCCACAAAGCACGCCAGCGTGGATGCGGTTGATGAATCTCACTTTGCACACTTCTGATCATGGACATGACCCTGCCTGCCGTGCTGGATTCGGCGTCACCATCCAGTGACATGGAGTTGATCTCAGCCAAGCAATACCTGTGTCTGGCGGTCGGCAAGGAGACTTATGCCGTCGGTATCGACATGGTGCGCGAGATCCTGGAAGTCGGGCGCATGACGCCCCTGCCCCTGACGCCCGACTTTGTGCGTGGCGTCATGAACCTGCGGGGTGCCGTGGTGCCGGTGATTGACCTCAAGGCCCGCTTTGGGGCCGATCCAGCCGTGATTGGCCGGCGCAGCAGCGTCGTCATCGTGGAGACGGATCACAAGGATCAGGACGGCCCGCTGGTGGTGGGTGTGCTGGTTGATGGGGTCTCCGAGGTACTGGAGATTGCGGATCAGGACATCGAGCCCGTCCCTGCGCTGGGTACGCGCATCCCGCGCGAGTTCCTGCAAGGTATGGCCAAGGCCAAGGGCACCTTGTTGTCCATCCTGGACGCAGATCGGATCCTGGCTCGTGAAAGCATGGCGTCTTTGATTGCTGGCCACGTGGCGCATTGATGGACTGCCCTGCGCATACAAAGGTGATGTGGCATGCAACTGTCTGAACGTTCCTTCAATGTGGTGGCCGATGTGTTTCATCGGGTCTCCGGCATTCGCCTGGTGCCTGCCAAGCGGCAACTGGTTATCGGTCGTTTGCAGAAGTTGGCGACCGAGAAAGGCCTCAGTAGCCTGGACGAGTATGTAGACAAGGTCATCAAGGCGGGCGACGAGCGCGAGCTGGTTCGCGTGGTTGACCGCCTGACCACCAACGAGACCTATTTTTTCCGCGAGCCCGCCCATTTCGAATTTCTGGCGGACATGGTGGCCAGACGGCGACCAGGGCAGGAGTTCAGGGTCTGGAGCGCGGCTAGCTCCTCTGGCGAAGAGGCGTACAGCATCGCCATGTTGCTGGCTGACAAGATTGGATTGAGCGGCTGGAAGATCGTTGGAACGGATCTGTCCACAGCCATGGTGGATGCGGCGCGCAAGGCGCTGTACCCCATGGAGAGGGCTCGCAATACCAGCCCGCAGTACCTCAAGCGCTTTTGCATGAGAGGCTCTGGTCCGTATGAGGGACAGTTGCTGGTGAGCAAGGAGCTGCGTGCCAACGTGAGCTTCGAACAAGCCAATCTGATGCAGCCTCTACCTGACATCGGCAAGTTCGACGTGGTCTTCCTGCGCAATGTGCTGATCTACTTTGATGCGGATGCCAAGCTCGATATCGTCCGTCGGGTCAGTCCCTTGATCAAACCGGGAGGCTATCTCTTCACCGGGCACTCCGAGTCCCTCAGCAACTTGCCGACAGGGCTGACCAGCGTGAAGCCCGCCGTCTATGCTCGAACTTGACAGCAAGGGCCCCGCCCGACTCAAGCACCACAGCGGCGAGAAAGTCTTCTTGCTGCCGGGGCAGTGGTACTTCGGGCGAACCGGGGCCACGGTCAAGACGTTGCTTGGCTCGTGCATCGCCATCACCTTGTGGCACCCACATCGCCGCATGGGCGGCATGTGCCACTTTCTCTTGCCCAAGCGGCCGCGTTTGCCTGACGGTTCTCTGGATGGCCGTTTTGGTGAAGAGGCGGTCGAGTTGCTCGCCCGTGAGATCAAGAAAACGGGCACGAAAACCCAGGATTACGAAGTACACCTATACGGCGGAGCTGACACCATGCCAGATCAGGCCAAGGTGAAGTTCAACATCGGTGAACGCAATGTGGAAAAAGCCTGGGAGATCATCGACCAGTATGGCTTTCAGCTCCAGTGTGTTGACGTCGGTGGCAACGAACCGCGCAATGTGACGATTGATCTGACCAATGGCCAGGTGGTATTGAAGCGCGGCAATCCCCATACAGCCAGGAAAGGGTGATCTCATGAGCGAGATCAAGGTCATGATCGTTGACGACTCTGCCATCGTGCGCAAGCACCTGGCCGATCTGTTGACCAAGGCCGGCATACAGGTGATCGGCGCGGCATCCGATCCGCTTTTTGCCTTGCCACGCATGAAGACAAACTGGCCAGATGTGCTGGTGCTGGATGTCGAGATGCCGCGCATGGATGGCATCACCTTCCTTAAGCAGGTGATGGCTGAGCGGCCCACACCGGTGGTGATGTGTTCGACCCTGACGGAAAAGGGCGGGCAGACGACCATGCAGGCGCTGGCCGCTGGTGCCGTGGGTTTCGTGACCAAACCCAAGCTGGGCCTGAGAGATTTCCTGGAGGACGACAGCAACGGCATCGTGAATGCCGTGCGGGCAGCGGCCAAGGCCAATATGTCGGCCTTGCGCCGCGCCACGCCCGCACCTGTCAAGCCGGGGGCGACGCGTGTTGCCGTCGCGCCATCACCTCAGGACGCCATGGCGGAGACCACGGACCGCGTCATCGCCATTGCCATCTCTACGGGGGGCGTGCAGACCATTGAAGCCGTGCTGACGCGCTTGCCTCGTACGGTGCCGGGCATGGTGATCGTGCAGCACATGCCGCCCAATTTCACAGCCAGCCTGGCAGCCCGTTTGAACGGCCTGTGTGAGCTTGAAGTGATGGAAGCCAAGGATGGCGATCGTGTGATCAACGGCCGTGTGCTGTTTGCACCTGGTGGGCGGCACATGCGTCTCAAACGCAGCGGTGCGCAGTATGTGGTGGAAGTGTTTGATGGGCCTTTGGTGAATCACCATCGGCCCAACGCCGACGTGCTCCTGAAGTCGGTGGCCCAGTGCGCAGGCCGCAATGCCATTGGCGTTGTGATGACGGGCATGGGTGATGACGGCGCGCGTGGCTTGAAGGAAATGTTCAACGCCGGAGGCAAGACGGCGGCACAGGATGAAGCCAGTTGCGTGGTGTTCGGGATGCCTCGCGAGGCCATCAAGCACGGCGGGGCTCAACAAGTGGTCAGCCTGGAAGACATGCCAGCGTGGCTAATGGCCGCCGCGCGATCAGCCGTGGTCAGCGCCTGACCAGGACGTGAAACAAGGATTGAGGTAGCAGCATGGACAAGGGCTTTCTCCGGTGGG
>NZ_SCTN01000223.1 GCF_004297345.1 Aquabacterium sp.
GCCGCAGGCATGGCCTTGGGCGACTACCGCATCATCCGTCTGGCTGCTTTGCTGGGCCTTTGGTGGTTCATCGTGCCTGTGTACGCCACCGTGGCGCACCGCATGATTCCCTTTTTCACGGCATCGGCATTACCGGTGCTGGATGCCTGGCGGCCCAACTGGTTGTTGTGGACCTTGCTGGCGCTGGTGGGTGTGCAGGGCTGCTGGCTGGTGGTCGATGAACTGGGATGGCAGGGGCCCGTCTGGATGGGCTTGCGCGCCGTGGTGTCGAGTGCGTCGGGCGCACTGGTCATCGGGCTGGCGGTGCGATGGGGCCTGGTTCAAAGCCTGCGGATCCGCCTGCTGGCCATGCTCCATATCGGCTTTGTTTGGCTAGGGCTGGCCTTTTGCCTGGATGCCGCGTCGGTGGTCATGGGTGCTGTGGGGCAGGTTCAACTGAACCTCTTGCCTTTGCACGCGCTCACCATGGGCTTTCTGGGTAGCATCTTGCTGGCCATGGTCACGCGGGTCAGTTGTGGCCACAGTGGCCGCACGCTCACCGCCGACAACCTGGCCTGGGGCCTTTTCTGGGGCTTGCAGCTGGCCGTGGTCTTGCGCCTGCTGGCGATTGTGTGGCCTGCTCAATCCAGCTGGCTGTTGCTGGGCGGAGCCACAACGTGGCTGCTGGTGATGGGCAGTTGGTCGCTGCGTTATGGCCGTTGGTATGGCCTGCCCAGGGTGGATGGCAGGCCAGGCTGATGTGCGCCTGGGTCAGTTCAAGTTGACTGCATCGCCATCGCGGTTGAAGGGGATGAAGTTCCCCAACTGGCCAGCCTTGATGGCCTCGACCATGCCTTGCAAATGGGCCTCGACATCTTTGCTGGTCGGGGCTTTGGGGCCAATGCCCGCCGCGCCTGCCACAAACACGATCACCCAGTTCGGGCTGAACTGGGCCGCATCCTGAACCAGCGCGGCAAAGCTGCCGATTTCGTCGGGCGTTTTATCGACGCAGGTGGTGGGGGCCAGCTCGCCGCCGTGCCCAGCCGCAAAGGCCGCGCGTTGCTCGGGCGAGGCGTTATCCGGCAGCGTGGCTTCGGCAAATACCAGCAGCAGGCGCTGGGCATCGGCTTGCTGGCGGGCGGCTTGAAGCAGGTCGTCAAAGGTGGAAATCTGCATGGGGTGCGGTCTGAGGTAATGGGCGGGATGTGCGCCGGATGAGGTCCAGCCAGTCTATCGAAGTTCAAGCGTCAAACCGGTGTCGCGCAGGCGTTGCAGCAGTTCCGCTGAGGGCGGTGCCCAACTGGCGCTGAGTTCGGCGTGTTCGGCCGTTTGAATGTGGGCGTCCCGAAAGGGTTGCAAGACCCAGCGCTGGATGCCCATCTCAATCAAGGCCTGAGCCAGTGCAAGCAAGGCGTCATCACGGTGCAGTTGGGGATGCCAGGTGGTGCGGATCTCCAGCGCGAGGCCTTGGTGCTTGACTGCTTGCAGCACGGCCTGAAGGCTGCGCCAGGCGGGCAGGCCACTGCGGGGTATGTCGGTGATGGCTTCGTAATCTGTGAAGTTGGCTTTGATGTCAAAGCCGATCCAGTCCACGTAAGGCAGGATGGCTTCGAGCCGATCGGGGTAGACACCGGCGGTGTGCAGTCCGACCTTGAAGCCCATGCTGCGCACGGTTTGAATGGCGTCCGGCAACTCGGGATCGAGCGTGGGCTCGCCACCGCTGAACACGACGCCATCGAGCAAACCTTGCCGGCGCGCCAATGTGCCCAGCACCTGCAGCCAGCCACCAGGCAGGCCGCCTTCGCGGGTTTGCAACTCGACGTTGTGGCAGTAGTGGCACCGCCAGGGGCAGCCTTGCACGAAGACCACGGCGGCCAGTTGGCCTGGCCAGTCCGTGGTGCTCAAGGGAGTGAAGCCGCCTATTTTCAGCATGGGCTTGTCAACATGGGCAAAGGCTCACACGCACGCTTCTTCAAGCGAGGCCGTGACGCATGGCTGGCCGGGTTCCTTGAAGTAGATGCGTTCTGCGAATTCACCTTTCTTGCCGGTGTTGAACGACGAGACCGGGCGGTGGTAGCCCATGACGCGGGTCCAGATCTCGCAGCGTTGACGTTCGCCTTCGGCGAGTACGGGATGGGCTTGCGAGGGATGGCGGATGGTGTTCATGAGGTGTAGCTCCTGTTTGATCAATTGGTGATCGGTTGCTGATTGGGTTGGTGAGTGAGATGGTGATCAGTAATAGCGATCAGTGATGGGTGCAGCAGTTGCTGCCGGAGGGGCTTTCGACTCGCTTGCGTGCCAGTGCCTCTTCGTCGCACTTGGGGCAGAACTCGTGTTCACCGGCCAGGTAGCCGTGAACGGGGCAGATCGAGAACGTCGGGGTGATCGTGATGTAGGGCAGGCGGAAGCGCGTCAGTGCGCGCTTGACCAGCTCCTTGCAGGCCTGCGCAGACGACACGCGCTCACCCAGGTACAGATGCAATACGGTACCCCCTGTGTACTTGGCTTGCAAGGCCTCTTGTCGCTCCAGGGCTTCGAACGGGTCGTCGCAGAAGCCCACGGGCAGTTGCGATGAGTTCGTGTAGTAGGGCATGTCGCTGGGGCCGGCCTGCAGGATGTCGTCAAAGCGCTTGAGGTCTTCCTTGGCGAAGCGGTAGGTGGTGCCTTCTGCCGGTGTGGCTTCGAGGTTGTAGAGGTGGCCGGTTTCTTCCTGGATGTCGGTGATGCGGGCTCGGATGTGGTCCAGGAAGCGCAGCGCAAAAGCTTCTCCCCACGCCGAGGTGATGTCTTCCTGATCGCCCGTGAAGTTGCGGATCATCTCGTTGATGCCGTTCACGCCCAGCGTGGAGAAGTGATTGCGCAGGGTGCCCAGATAGCGCTTGGTGTAGGGGAAGAGCCCGTTGTCCATGTGCTGCTGGATGACCTTGCGCTTGATCTCCAGGCTGGTCTTGCCCAACTCGATCAGCTCGTCGGTGCGGGCGAGCAGGGCGGCTTCATCGCCCTTGTAGAGGTAACCCAGTCGCGCGCAATTGAGGGTCACCACACCCAGCGAGCCCGTCTGCTCGGCCGAGCCGAACAGGCCATTGCCGCGTTTGAGCAGCTCACGCAAATCCAGCTGCAGTCGGCAGCACATGGAGCGGATCATGTTGGGCTGCAGATCCGAGTTGAGGAAGTTCTGGAAGTAGGGCAGGCCGTATTTGGCCGTCATCTCGAACAGGCGCTCGGTGTTGGGGTGATCCCAGAGGAAGTCCTTGGTGATGTTGTACGTGGGGATGGGGAAGGTGAAGGCGCGGCCCTTGGCGTCGCCGCGCATCATCACGTCGATATAGGCCTGGTTGATCAGGTCCATCTCGGCTTGCAGATCGCCGTAGGCAAAAGGCATCTCAACGCCTGCGATGACGGGCACTTGCTCCTTGAGGTCATCGGGGCAGGTCCAGTCGAAGGTCAGGTTGGTGAAGGGCGTCTGCGTGCCCCAGCGCGAGGGCACGTTGAGGTTGTAAACCAGCTCCTGGATG
>NZ_SCTN01000224.1 GCF_004297345.1 Aquabacterium sp.
CCGTGTAGTCCTGATAAGCCGGCAGCGCCACCGCAGCCAAAATACCAATAATCGCCACCACGATCATCAGTTCGATCAGGGTGAAACCCTTTTGCACTTGCTTCATCACTTGCATGATTAACTCCTTGGGCCGCAACCCGCTAAGAAACTTGCCTTGAACGCGCCCACCTTACCGGGGGCCCACATGTTCTATAAGGCAGGCCTCGTGCCAGCTTTCAGCACCCGAAAAAACGTGATTTAGTTGGCGGTTTCCCCTATACAAGGCCGAAAGCAGGACCACTTTGGTCGACCTTGTGTCTGTTGTAGCGCCCAAAATTGTCACCCCCTTAAGGGTGATGACAATTTTTGTCAGTCCTCGTCGATACATTGAATCATTGCGCTTAGCCCGCCACAACGTCCAGCAGAGACCTGAGCACCAGAGCGACGGGCAACAGTTAGCAACGGCAAACGTCTGGACATGGCCACCAAGATTCGATCTTCCAATAAAAATGGGACCCGAAGGCCCCATTCTCTATTCGCTGAGTTAGTCAGGAATTTACTTGCACTCGGCAGGAGCGTAGCGTGGCAGCAGGGTGCCGTTTGCGGCCGCAGCGAAGGCGCCTTGGCGAGCCGTGGCGTTAGCGTGAGTCGTCGACGAGCACACCCAGTCAACCGTACCGCTTGCACCAGCTGCAGGGGGGAAAACCGTGGGCGCAGCGTTGTTGCCAGGGTTCAGGAAGGGAGTCAGAACCAGGGTGTTGGCTGCGGCACCAATGGTCCCCACGTTGGCCGCATTCATGGCGATGGTGATTTGGCCGTTGGCCCCGTTCAGCGTGATGCTGGTCACGAACTTGGACGACGGTGCTGTTGCATTGATCTGAGCCGCATAAGCTGCAACACCATTCATGCCATCAGAAGCGTAGTTGGTCGCCACGTCGGCTTTCACCGCATTGCCCAGACCCAGACCTTCCGTGATCTTTGCGCGGACCGTGTAGTCCTGATAAGCCGGCAGCGCCACCGCAGCCAAAATACCAATAATCGCCACCACGATCATCAGTTCGATCAGGGTGAAACCCTTTTGCACTTGCTTCATCACTCGCATGATCAACTCCTTGGGCCGCAACCCGCTAAGAACTTGCCTTTGATCGACCCCACACAAGCCGGGGGCCACATGCTCTACAAGGCAGGGCGCGTGCCAGCTTTCAGAACCCCGAAAAATGTGATTTAGTTGGCGACGCCCCTTAATGGGCAACGAAGAAATGACCATCCCGGTCAACATCAGGCGCGCTGGAGCATCAAAAATTGTCACAACCCTTAACGGGTGCGACAATTTTCGTCAGTCCTCAACCGGCACATTGAACCGCTGCCCTTCGCGCAGCGGCTCGATCCGATGCTGCGTGTCCAGGGCACGAATCTGCGCCAATACGGAGGGCACCTCACCTGGCTTGGGATGCGTGATGAAGACACTGACCTCGCCATCCAGCTGTGCCAATTCCTTGGCCAGGCTTTGCGGAGACAAATGGCCACTGATGTGTGCCAAGTGAGCCTCTTCATTGCCGAAAGCGGTTTCGATGATCAGTTGCGCGATGCGCTGGCCGCTCAAAGCTTTCCACAGCGCGGGATTCGGGCCCGTATCACCTGAGAAAACCCACCAACCCAGCGGCGTTTCGACACCAAACCCCACGCCCGGCACCGTATGGGCGGCCGGCAGCACATGAACGCGCCGATCAGCCAGGCCGCCTCGGGCCGGGAAGGACAGCACCTGCCCCACCTCGATTTCGTGCAACACGAGAATCGGGTTGTGTGCGCTAGGCAAGCGTGTGAAATCTGGCCAGATCACGCCATTGAAAATGTGCTGGCGCATCGCTTCTATCGTGGCCGGCAGCGCATGCACATGGATGGGCCGCAAGTCAGCCATATTGCCGCTCGCACCTGCCCGCAGCTTCATCACGCTGTCAGCCAACAGCGGAATGCTGAGAATGTGATCGAGGTGGCTGTGGCTCAGCAAGATGTGGTCGATGCGCGCCAGCTCATCCAGGCGCAATTCACCCACGCCACTACCCGCATCCAGCAGGATGTCGTCATCCAGCAGGAAAGCAGTGGTGTGGCAGCGCGCCGCAATCGATCCGGAACAACCCAATACGCGGATCATGATCAGGCTCCTTGCTGGCAGCCCACTGAATCAGGCCTGCACAAATTGCATTTGCGTACCGGCCAGCTCGATCACATCGCCGTTCTTGAGGTGCACGGGGTCGCCAACCACCTCGTTGCCGTTGACGGTCGGGCGAGCCCCACCCTCAACGTGGGCGAACACATAACCACCGGGACGCTTGGTGATGGAGGCCACTTGCACACCGGGCTTGCCCACCGTGGTCACCACCTTGGTCAAGGCCACTTCGCGACCAGCCGCTGCGCCATTGAGTACCTTGATCGATGCCGGAGACTGCGGACTCAAGCCGCCAAAACCCGAACCCAGCGTGGCCGCACCCATGGTGCTGCCAAATGCCTGTGCAGGCGTGGACAAACCGCTGCCACCTGCGCCCGACACCGAAGACATGGCCGTGGCCAGCGGCGTACCGGGGCGCATGATCATCGTCTTCTCGTAATCGGAGCCTTCTTCGACCAGGTACTTGATCTTGTACTTGCCAATCTCAACCGTGTCGTTGTGCTGCAGCAGTTGTTTCTTGACGGCCTTGCCGTTGATATAGGTTCCGTTGGTGCTGTTCAAATCTTCGATGAACACATCATTGCCAACCAGTTGCAGCACGGCGTGTTCACCACTGACCGCCAGGTTGTCGATCACGATGTCGTTATATGGACGGCGCCCAAGCGAGGTTTTGTCCTTGGTGATTTGGACTTCCTTGATGACGACCCCGTCTAGCGAGACGACCAGTTTTCCCATTCGGAACCTCTCGGGTATTGATCTCTAATTGGCGTTTAATTAAAGCCGCTCAACGCTTGAAAGGCCACCAGGACCTCGGCGTTGGCTCGGCTACTCCCTGTGCACGCACCAGCACCACGGCGATATTATCCCGACCGCCCGCTTCATTGGCCGCCGCCACCAGCGCCTGCCCCATCTCGGGCAAGCTGGTATGGGCCGACATGACATCAGCGATCTGCTGATCACGCAGCATATCGGACAGACCGTCTGAGCACATCAGGTAGATATCACCAGACTGAATGTCGTGCAAATGCGTTTCCATCAGGACCAGATCTTCCACACCCAAGGCCCGGGTCACCAGGTTCTTGTTGGCGGCATACTGGGCCTGCTCAGGCGTCAGGATGCCAGCATCGATCTGTTCTTGCAGTAACGAATGGTCTTTTGTGATCTGCTGCAACTGGCCGTCGCGCCAACGATAGCCGCGCGAATCACCAATATGCCCCATTAACAGGCGACCTGAGCGGAAAACCGCCAGAACCAGGGTCGTGCCCATGCCGGCATAGGTCGGATTGGAATTGGCGGCGCCGAAAATCGCGCGGTTGGCATTGTCCACGCAGATGTCCATCGCGCGCTTGACATCACCGTCGCTGGCGTTCGACGACGCTTCGTGCAACCACCGACCCAATTCGCTCTTGATGAAGTCGCACGCCATGCCGCTG
The DNA here is from genome assembly GCF_004297345.1 of Aquabacterium sp. Lineage (GTDB taxonomy): Bacteria > Pseudomonadota > Gammaproteobacteria > Burkholderiales > Burkholderiaceae_C > Aquabacterium. The sequence goes on from NZ_SCTN01000224.1 coordinate 3,580, forward strand.
GCCACTTCGCCTGCTGCATAGCCGCCCATGCCATCGGCGAGCACGGCCACACCGCAACTCTCATCCAGTGCGATGGAGTCTTCATTATTGGTTCGCACCCGCCCAGTGTCGGTATGACTAAAGAACTCAAAGTCCATGGCGGAATTGTCGCTGGGTTTTCATGAGAGACAGATCAGGGATTTCAGGCGAGGTCCACATCCACCTTCTGGAGGGACTGTGCCACTGCACGCAAGTCTTCGGCTATCTGCTGGCCAGAGGCATAACGTGTGCCGGGGTGCTTTTCCAGGGCCAACGCCACAATGTCACCCAACGCAGGCGGCAGATCTGCCCGAAGGCTGCACACATTGGGGGCGGTTTCGCGACCGATGGCACGCATCAGCGCCGCCATGGAATCGTTGCGATATGGCAACTGCCCCGTCAATAACTGGAACAAGCTGACGCCCAGGGAGTACAGATCACTGCGTCCGTCTATGGTCTGCCCCGACAACTGCTCGGGTGACATGAAGGTCGGCGTACCCAGAACGACCCCCGTGCGCGTGCGCGTGGCGTCCGCCACACGGGCCACGCCAAAATCCATCACTTTGACGACGCCTCTGCTCACATCGATCATGATGTTGGCCGGCTTGATGTCACGGTGTGTCACACCTCGGGTATGCGCATAGGCCAGCGCGTCGGCCACACGAGCCATGATGGGCAGCAATTGATTCAGCGGCAGCAAACGATCAGGCTGCACGTACTGGCTCATGTCCGTCCCTTCGATCAGCTCCATGGCGATGTAAGCAACGCCGCCTTGCTCCCCCGCATCAAGGATGCTGACGATATCGGGGTGCTGCAAACGCCCAGCCATCTCGGCTTCGCGTAAAAAGCGATTGCGGGCATCGGCCAGTTCAGCGCCACTGAATTCCTGCGCCAGGGCCATCGTCTTCAGTGCCACTTTTCGAT
>NZ_SCTN01000225.1 GCF_004297345.1 Aquabacterium sp.
GCTGGATCTCTCGCGCATCGAGGCAGGCAACCTGCCATTGGCCACCGAGGCCTGCCGCCCCTCTACGCTGCTGTCTGAAGCCTGCCACCTGGTGGGGCCCCTGGCCAGCGAACGCGGCATCGCCATCCGGCCTTTTGAAGCCGGGATGGATCCCGCCGTGTGCGTAGACCCCATCCGCTTGCGGCAGGTGCTGGTCAACCTCTTGAGCAACGCCATCAAGTACAACAAACCGCACGGCCAGATCACCCCCCGCATCTGGCAGGACGGTGATCTGGTGGCCATTGCGATCGATGACACGGGTATCGGCCTGACACCGGCTCAGCAAGCGCATCTGTTCGAGCCCTTCAACCGCCTGGGCGCTGAAGCCACCGGCATCGAAGGCACAGGCATCGGCCTGGTCATCGTGCGCAAGCTGCTGGAGGCCATGAAAGGGCGCCTGGAAGTGCGCAGCCAGCCGGGGCAGGGCTCCAGCTTCATCGCATGGGTGCCCCGCACAGAAGCCGGTGATCTGCCGCAAGTCAGCCAGCCCGTGGCCGCGCCCAAGCGCCGCCAGGCCAACAGCATCGAGCTGGTGATGCTGTACGCCGAAGACAACGACGTGAACATCGAACTGGTGCGCGAGGTGCTCAAACTGCGCCCGGGCTGTCTCTTGCTGGTGGCAGGCAGCGGCAAAGAGGCCCTGGAGATGGCCCATGCCCACACGCCCGATGTCTTCCTGCTGGACATGCACCTGGGCGACATGAGCGGCTTCGAGCTCGCCAGCCGCCTGGCGCAAGACCCGCAACTGGCCCAGGTACCCCGCGTGGCATTTTCAGCCGATGCCATGCCTGACCAGATCCATCGCGCCAAAGAAAACGGCTTCAGCGGTTACCTCACCAAACCCTTGAACGTGCACGCACTGCTGGACTGCGTGGACGAACACACGGAGCGCGTGCGCAAGCGATAACATCGCCTGGCCATGAAGATATCCCAACGCGCCCAAGCCATCACCCCGTTCCTGGCCATGGAGTTCGGCAAACGTGCCGCCGAGCTTGAAGCCGCCGGCCACCGTGTCATCCGGCTCAATCTGGGCGAGCCCGACTTTGGCGCCCCGCCTGCCGTGCGCGCCGAGTTGCAACGCATCGCCCTGGACACGGCCATGCCCTACACCGGCGCCCTGGGCCTGCCCGCCTTGCGTGAAGCCATTGCCGGCTTCTACCAACAAGCCCATGGCCTGAGCCTGAACCCCGAGCGCGTGGTGGTGACGGCCGGCGCCTCGGCAGCCTTGCTGCTGGTCACGGCCGCCCTCGTCGACCCTGGTGACGAGGTGCTGGTGGGCGATCCCTCCTACCCCTGCAATCGCCAGTTCCTCAGCGGCTTCGGCGCCGATGTGCGCCTGGTGCCTACCGATGCCAGCAGCCGCTTTCAGCTGGATCTGGGCGCGGTGCAACGCCACTGGAGCGCCCGCACACGCGGCCTGATGATCGCCACGCCATCGAACCCCACAGGCACCTCGGTGCCGCCGGCCGAGCTGGCTGCGATCTGCGATTGGGCTCGTGCGCATGGTGCGTGGCGCATCGTCGATGAGATCTACCTCAACCTCAGCGATGCCCCGGGTGATGGCCACGCAGCGCCGCCCACCATCCTCGCGTCAGACCCTGGCGCCTGCGTGATCAACAGCTTCTCCAAGTACTTTGGTATGACCGGGTGGAGACTAGGCTGGGCCGTGGTACCTGAAGACATGGTGCCCGTGATGGAGCGCCTGGCTCAGAACTACTACATCTGCGCCTCTACGCCCGCGCAGATGGCCGCGCTGGCCTGCTTCACACCCGAATCCATCGCGGTGTGCGAGGCACGCAAGCAGGAGTTTGCGGAGCGCCGGGCACTGGTGCTGCGAGGCCTGGCTGATATGGGCCTGCCTGTGCCCGTGCCACCAGATGGCGCTTTCTATGTGTACATCGACATCAGCGCAAGCGGGCTGGATGCGATGCAGTTCTGCGAGCAGGCCTTGCAGGAAGCGCATGTGGCGCTGACGCCGGGGTATGACTTCGGGCAATGCGGGGCGAAAGCGCACGTCCGGTTGTCTTACGCGGCATCCAAAGATGATCTGAACGAAGGACTGCGGCGACTTGCTGGCTTCGTCCAGGGCGTTCGCTGACGCAGACAAACGGGCTCAATTGAGTGAGGCATCGGCCCGCAACCTCTGCGCCATCAGATCGATGAAGGCCCGCATCCTGGCCGATGCATGGCGGCCTTCACGATGGATGATGTGGATGGGCACACGCGGGCTCTCAAACTCGCTGAGCACCACCTTGAGCTCGCCCTTGGCCAACAAGGGCGCCACCTGATACGACATCAGGCGCGTCACGCCCAGGCCTTGCAAAGCGGCCTCGATGGCGCCGTCGTTGCTGGAGACCGTCAAGCGAGGCTTGATGCGCACGCTCAAAGGCTCACCGTTGTCGACAAAGCGCCATTCCACGCTTTGCGACATGCTGCTGGCCACGATCACCTCATGGTGCTTCAGGTCGGACGGCGTCTGAGGGATACCCCGCTGCTTCAGATAGGCCGGTGACGCGCAGATCACGCGGCGCACGTGTCCCACACGCACAGCCCGGTAGCTGGAGTCCGACAGCTCGCCGATGCGGATGCCCACATCCACGCCTTCTTCCAGCATGTTGACCACGCGATCCAGAAAGAGCGCCGAGACGGTTGTCTCTGGATAGGTGCGCAAGTACTCGACGATGCCGGGCATCACGTACATGCGCCCGAAAAGCACAGGCGCCGTCACCGTCATGTGCCCGCGTGGCTGGGCATTGACGCCCACGGCAGCCTCATCGGCTTCATCAGCGGCAGCGATCACACGGCGCGCGTCATCCAAATAGCGCTGGCCGGCATCGGTCGCGCGCACATGGCGGGTGGTGCGGTTGAGCAGCTTCACGCCCAGGCGCTCTTCCAGGGCGGCAATGGCGCGTGTCACCGCCGGGGGTGACATACCCAGGCGCCTGGCTGCCCCCGCGAAGCTTTCTTCTTCGGCCACGGCCACGTAAACGGTCATCAGGTAGAGCCTGTCCATCACTATTCCATTTTTCGAA
>NZ_SCTN01000226.1 GCF_004297345.1 Aquabacterium sp.
ATGACAACCAGTCAATGCCCTCGCGGCGCATCATCGACTCGGCCTGCGCCACCTCCAGGCGGCAGTTCTCCAGGCTCGCGTACTTGCTGCCCGGGCGACGCTCGTTGCGGATCTGACTGAGGCGATTGGGCTCGATCGTGAGGCCAAAGCACTTCTTCTTGTAAGGCTTGAGCATCGAAGGCAAGAAGCCGCGATCGAAATCCTCGGGGATCAAAGGCACGTTGGCCGCCTTGATGCCGTGCTGCATGGCCAGGTACAGGGAAGTTGGCGTCTTGCCGCAGCGACTCACGCCCACCAGCACCACGTCGGCCATTTCCAGACTGCGGGATGACTGCCCGTCGTCATGTTCCAACGCAAAGTTGATGGCCTCGATGCGGTCGTTGTACTCCTGATCCACGCTGGCATCGCTGAAGCGCCCCACCCGGTGGTTGGACTTCATGTTGAACTCGTCTTCCAACGGCTCCACGAAAGTCTTGATCACGTCAAACACCCGCGCCTCGCAACCACGCAGGATGGCCAGCACGTCGTCATTGGCCAGTGTCGTGAACACGATGGGGCGCTTGCCCTCGCGCAGGCCTGCCGCGTTGATTTCACGCACCACCTGATGCGCTTTGTCAACCGTATCGATGAAGGGCCGGCGTACGTGCCGAGGCTTGATGGCGAACTGCGCGAGGATGGAATTCCCCATGGTTTCGGCCGTGATACCCGTGCCATCGGACACGAAAAAGACGCTGCGATCAGACATAAGCAGACAAGTTTTGCAAGAGACCTGCGAGGTATGCACGCAAACGTGCATCAATCACCCGCATGAGTGCCTCAGGATTTCAATTTGGTGAACCCACGATCATAGGCCTGACCCTACAATCAGTCCATCTCGTGTCCACGCGTGTTGTCAGATGCAGCACGGACGCCCGATGAAGGTCCCAAAAAAACACCAACAGACCGACGCCGGGCCGTGGATGCCACCAGCATTTTTTTCACCATCCTGGAGCTTTTATGACCAACCGCTTTGAGCCGACCGCCCTGGTCGTGCCCTTCGAGCAACTGCGCATGGAGGACGTCGAGTCCGTGGGGGGCAAGAACGCCTCTCTGGGCGAGATGATCTCGCAACTGCCCAATGGCGTTCGCGTGCCCACCGGCTTTGCCACGACGGCCCATGCCTTCCGTGAATTCCTCAAGCACGACGGCCTGGCTGACCGCATCAGCCAGCGACTGGCTACCCTGGACACGGAAGACGTGCGCGCGCTGGCAGCCGCCGGTGCCGAAATCCGTGGCTGGGTCGAAGCCCAACCTTTCCCTGCCGACCTGGAACAAGCCATCCGTGGCGCCTTCGCGACGCTGGCTGGCGACAACCTGCAAGCCTCCTTTGCCGTGCGCTCTTCTGCCACAGCGGAAGACCTGCCTGACGCCTCGTTCGCCGGTCAGCAAGAGACCTTCCTGAACGTCGTCGGCATCGAAGACGTGCTGCACAAGATGAAGGAAGTGTTCGCGTCGCTTTACAACGACCGCGCCATTTCCTACCGCGTGCACAAGGGCTTTGCCCATGACGTCGTCGCCCTGTCGGCTGGCGTGCAACGCATGGTGCGCTCCGACCTCGGCGCCGCTGGCGTGATGTTCACGATCGACACCGAATCCGGCTTCCAGGACGTGGTCTTCATCACCTCCAGCTATGGCCTGGGTGAAACCGTTGTGCAGGGGGCCGTCAACCCTGACGAGTTCTACGTGCACAAGCCCGCCCTGAAGGCTGGCAAGCAGGCCGTGATCCGCCGCAACCTGGGCTCCAAGCTCCTGAAGATGGAGTTCGCCACGCCTGAAGAAAAGGCCGCATCCGGCAAGCTGGTCAAGACGGTTGACACGACCGTTGAAGCCCGCAACCGCTACAGCCTGACCAACGACGACGTGACCGAACTGGCCAAGTACGCCGTGATCATCGAGCAGCACTATGGCCGCCCGATGGACGTCGAATGGGGCAAGGACGGCACCGACGGC
>NZ_SCTN01000227.1 GCF_004297345.1 Aquabacterium sp.
TCGTCAAAGCCATTGAGCAGACAGTACTTGCGGAACGCTTGCACCTCGAACGGCAGCTCGGTGCCATCGGCTGTGATCACGACCTGGCGCTCCAGATCGATGGTCAACTCGTAACCGGGGAAGGCAGCCACTTCATTGAACAACTTGTCGACCTGCGCCTCGCTCAGCACGATGGGCAGCAGGCCGTTCTTGAAGCTGTTGTTGAAGAAGATGTCGGCAAAGCTGGGCGCAATGATGGCGCGAAAGCCATATTGATCCAGCGCCCAGGGCGCGTGCTCGCGGCTGGAGCCACACCCGAAGTTCTTGCGGGCCAGCAGCACGGAGGCGCCTTTGTAGCGCGGCTGGTTCAACACGAAGTCCGGGTTGGGCTTGCGGCTGGCAGGATCCTGGCCGGGCTCGCCCGCGTCCAGGTAGCGCCACTCGTCAAACAGATTGGGGCCGAAACCCGTGCGCTTGATGGACTTCAGGTATTGCTTGGGAATGATGGCGTCGGTATCGACGTTGTCCCGGTCCATGGGCGCCACGAGGCCCTTGTGAATGCGGAATGCTTGCATGGTGCTTTACTTTTTCGCTGCGTTGGAGATGGCCTCACCGGCCTTCTCGAGATCCTGCCCAAGACCGTTGACGGTGTTGCAGGCACACAGGCCCAGCACGGCCACCAACAGCATCAGGGATACAGCAAGACGTTTCATGTGAGGTCGCTCCAACTTCAAGACAGATCAGATTCAGGCGATGCGACGCACATCCACGAAGTGCCCCTGCATAGCGGCAGCAGCAGCCATCGCAGGGCTCACCAGGTGGGTACGACCACCGGCACCTTGACGGCCTTCGAAGTTGCGGTTGCTGGTTGATGCGCAGCGCTCGCCAGGTTCCAGGCGGTCGGCGTTCATGGCCAGACACATGGAGCAACCAGGCTCGCGCCACTCGAAACCTGCCGCCTTGAAGATCTGGTCCAGACCTTCGCGCTCAGCCTGCTCCTTGACCAGACCAGAGCCCGGCACAACCAGCGCCAGCTTGATATTGGCAGCCACGCGACCACCAACCTTCTTGACCACGGCAGCAGCCTCGCGCATGTCTTCGATGCGGCTGTTGGTGCACGAACCGATGAAGACCTTGTCGACCAGGATGTCGTTGATGGCCTTGTTGGGCTCCAGCGCCATGTACTGCAAGGCACGCTCGGTGGCCGAACGCTGAACCGGGTCCTTGATCTTGTCGGGATCGGGCACACGGTCGTCAATGGACAAGACCATCTCGGGCGAGGTACCCCAGGTGACCTGTGGCCGGATCTCGGCGGCATTCAACTCGACCACGGTGTCGAACTGCGCATCCGCATCGGAATGCAGCGTGCGCCAGTAAGCCACAGCCTGATCCCACTCGACGCCTGCGGGCGAGAAGGGACGGCCCTTGGTGTAGTTGATCGTGGTGTCGTCCACAGCCACCAGGCCCGCGCGGGCACCAGCTTCGATGGCCATGTTGCACACGGTCATGCGGCCTTCCATGCTCAGGGCACGGATGGCGCTGCCTGCGAACTCGATCGTGTAACCGGTACCACCGGCTGTACCGATCTTGCCGATGATGGCCAGCACGATGTCCTTGGCGCCCACGCCCTTGGCCACAGTACCTTCGACCTTGACCAGCATGTTCTTGGCCTTCTTGGCCAGCAAGGTTTGCGTGGCCAGCACGTGCTCGACTTCGGAGGTACCAATGCCATGAGCCAGCGCGCCGAATGCGCCGTGCGTGGAAGTATGGCTGTCGCCGCAAACCACGGTCATGCCCGGCAGCGTCGCGCCCTGCTCAGGGCCGATCACGTGCACGATGCCTTGGCGCTTGTCACCCATCTTGAATTGGGTGATGCCCACGCGGTCGCAGTTCTTGTCCAGCGTATCGACCTGCAACTTGGAGATCGGATCCTTGATGCCCTCCGAGCGGTCGGTCGTGGGCACGTTGTGATCGCTCACGGCCAGATTGGCCGACAGGCGCCAGACCTTGCGGCCGGCGATGTCCAGCCCTTCGAACGCCTGCGGGCTGGTGACTTCATGCACCAGATGACGGTCGATGTACAGCACGGCGGTGCCGTCTTCTTCGGTGTGGACGACGTGCTCGTCCCAGATCTTGTCGTAGAGGGTGCGTCCCATGATGCTCAATCGCGCAAGGAGCCTTTGAAGGGCCCAGTGTGGGGAAAAACGTCGATTTTAAGGCACGAGGCACCGTTTACCCCGCAGGGGAAGCGGGTTTCCTTGTGGGAATGCCCTCAGATGCACCCAAAAGCACAAAGGGCATGCCCTGTGACAGACATGCCCTTTTGCCGCTCCTCCCAGAGCGATGACACGGCTCTTTGGCCGCTCCCTCCCTGCCAGCTACATGATGACAGCGTTAAGACCCTCTTCTTTTGCGCAACTATATCACCTAAAAATTACCAATAAATTGCCATGACGTAGCAATAAAATGCAACAAGAAATTACAGAAAGGCCGCACTTCCGCTTCCTGACGATCTCCACAGATGTCAATCGATGTGTGCCATGGCTGTAAAATGCGCGATTCAGCGCAAAAAAATCGCCGACACGGCACCACTTAATGGTCACCCAATGACCATCTAACAGCAAAATCCTGGAGAAGAGGCCCTATGAGCATGATCAATGTGATGATTGCCGACGACCACCCACTGATCGTGGAAGGCTTGTCCAGCATGCTCGCCCGCCACGGCCTGCAGGTCATCGGATCGGCATGCGAAGTGACGACCGTGGTGGAAACCTTTGCCACCCTGAAGCCAGATGTACTGGTACTGGATCTGAGATTCGGTGAGGGCGGCATCGGTGGACTGGATGTGCTACTCGATCTCATCGCCCGATTCCCGGAAGCACGCGTCGCGATTTACACCCAATTTGACCAGGACACCGTCGTTCGCGAAGCCTACAAGCGTGGGGCGAAAGCCTTCATCCCCAAAAGCACGGACCCCAACGAACTGGCCAAAGCCCTGATCAAGATCCACCAGGGCGAAACGATCTTTCTGCCTGAAATCGCCTCGCGCCTGGCGATGCTCAGCGTTCACGGCGATCAATCCCCACTGGCCCGACTGCAACCTCGTGAAGTCGAGGTCTTCAAGTTGATGGCGCAAGGCCTGACCAACGTGGAGATCGCGGAGCAGATGAATCTATCGCCCAAAACCATCAGCACGACCAGCCAATCCATCAAAGACCACCTGGGCATCCATCGTGCAGCCGACATCACACTGCTTGCCGTGAAGTGCGGACTGATCGAGCCCTGACAATATCGGTCATCCGTCAGTTTCGCAGTTGTACGCACATGACCTCCCTGTTTCGCCGATCTCCGATTTCGGCCTGCCTGTTCTTTTGTTTTCTGTCTGCCAACGCTCTCGCTCAAAAAGACAGCGGTGACGACGTCGATTCAACCGATTACGCTTATCCGGTCGTGATCACGCCCACGCGTCTGCGTCAGTCCCTGGCAGACGTCCCGGCCAGCGTGACCGTGATCACGGCAGAAACCATCCGTCGCTACGGCATCAACAACATCCCCGATGCCCTGAGACTGGTTCCCGGCATGGCCGTCACAAAGACCACGGGCAACGAGTTTCGCATCAGCTATCACGGCACAAGCGTGGTCACCCCCAGGCGGATGAACGTGCTGATTGACGGCGTCTCTGCGTACCGACCAGATCTATCGCATGTCGAATGGGCCATGCTGCCAGTGGCCGTGGAG
>NZ_SCTN01000228.1 GCF_004297345.1 Aquabacterium sp.
TGAGCTTCAAGTTCGGCGAAGGTCGGGCGCTCGGTGGAGTACAGCACCTTGCGGCCAAACTCGATGGCCACTTGCGGTGCATAGCCCTGCATGGAGGCTAGAAGCACGGTCTTGACGACCTGGAATTCCTTCGTGCTTTCATCGAGCTTTTGCTCCATCAGGCCACCGAGAGGTTCCACGACACCGTAAGCCAGCAAAATGCCCAGGAAGGTGCCGACCAGCGCCGAGCCGATCATGCCGCCCAGCACGGCTGGCGGTTGGCCCACGGAGCCCATGGTGTTCACCACACCGAGCACGGCGGCCACGATACCGAAAGCGGGCAGGGCGCCAGCCAGTCGCTGCACGGCGGCAACGGCGCCATGGCCTTCGTGATGGTGGGTGTCGATCTCGTTGTCCATCAGCGTCTCGATCTCATGAGCGTTGAGGTTGCCCGAGACCATCATGCGCAAATAGTCAGTGATGAACTCGACCACATGGTGGTCGTGCCCCAGCACCGGATACTTCTTGAACAGCGCGGAGTTGTGGGGCTCTTCAACGTCTTTTTCGATAGACATCAAACCTTCTTTGCGCACCTTCTGAAGGATTTCGAAAAGCATGGCCATCAACTCCATGTACCGCGCCTTGGTGTACTTGGATCCCTTTGCCAGCGGGCCGAGGTTGTTGAGCACAGCCTTGAGTGTCTTGGACTGGTTGTTCACCACGAAAGCGCCCAGTGCCCCGCCCAGAATGGCCATCATTTCGAGTGGCAACGCCTCGATGATCACGGCCATATTGCCGTGATGCAGGATGTATGCGCCAAAGATGCAACCTAGCGCAACGACGTATCCAATGGCGAGATTCATGGTCTAGGGGGGCGGCTGATGCAGACAGGCAAGAATGATTTGCGGGATGAAAAGCTATGTTCCTATCTTCGGCTGTGCCGGTTTTTTCTAAACCGTGAACAAGACCACACGGGTGCGGTTTTTCACATCTTGCGAAAGCCCTCTTTGACTGAGGTGCAAAAAAAGGCGGACCCGATCAGGGGTCCGCGTGAAAGCACAAGTTCAGTGCTAGGAGGAGACAAGCAAGGACGCTTCGCTTCCAAACCGTCCATCTGTTCTTACGACGCTTCTGATGGGAACTTGAGAACCTTGTCGGTCTCGTTGATCTCAATGCGTGCGTAAGTCACGAAGACGGCGGTCAGTGCATGTGCAGGCCACCAGCTGCCTTGCCTTTGCCGGCGCGAGCGGGTGGGTTGCACAGGCCGCAAACAAAGTGGCGGGCGATTTCATGGGGGTGGGTCACGAAGTGGCCACCACACTTGGAGCAGGGTGTCAGGGTCAGCATGCCGTTGTCGATGAACTTGACCAGGCGCCAGGCGCGGGTCACGGACAACAGGGCTTCCAGACCTTGGGATTGGGTTTGTTCCAGATACAGCTGATAGGCCTTGATCACTGTGTCAATTTCGTCGATCTCGGCGGCCTTGTTCAGGTATTCGTGGATGTTGAGGAACAGGCTGGCGTGGATATTGGGCTGCCAGGTCATGAACCAGTCTGTCGAGAAGGGCAGTTGCCCCTTGGAGGGCGACTTGCCGGCCACTTCCTTGTACAGGCGCAGCAGGCGCTCATACGACAGATCCGTTTCGGACTCCAGCACTTGCAGGCGGGCACCCAGATTGATCAGGGTGACGGCGCGGTCGATTTGCTTGGCTTCGGTCAACAGGCTCTTGGTGCGCATGATGCGGGCTCCTACGACGTTTTGGCTCGGGGTGACGATGACGACGGTGGTGTCAGGTCTGTATCAGGCAGCTTCCTGGTGGCGGCCGGCCATCAGGATGTTGGCGTGCAGGCGGGTCACGCTGTCGTTGCTGCTCTTGCCGTGGTTGGTCAGCAAACCCCAGACCATGTCGTCGTCAACGCGCATGCGGCACAGCAAGTTGTTGCCAGAGGCGATCTTCATGATCTGTGCAGGGGTCAGGGTGGCCAGCATGGTTGCGGTGCCTTCAGAGATACCCAGGCGGAACAGGGCTTGTTCGCGGTCAGCGCGGATCAGGCTTTGGGCCAGCATCAGGTAGGACAGGTTGGCTTCGCGGATTTCTGTCAGGATTTGATCGGCGTTCATGGCGGTGTCCTTTGAATCAGTTTGGAAGGTCTGTTTGCTGAAGCTTTTGTTTGCGCCGGTTTTGTATCTCGTCGGCATGGATCAAATTCTGTGCTTCACCCCTTGATTTCTGAATAGGCAGGGTGCTGTAAGGCTCGTCGGGCGGGTGCTGAGTGTCTTGTCAGAAAAAGCCTGACAAGGGCGACCCCGCATATCGAGCGATTGAACTCTCGTCTGGTGAAAAGCTTGTCTTCGTGGCTGGGGGGGAGGGGGGCGGTTGATGCGTGCCATCGTCCGCGCGGTTTGTCGGTAGAGCGCGGGGCGCGGCCGAGATGGCATGCGTCCGGGCTTCAATGTTGGCGGCCCCGCTGCGCGGGACTGCTCTACGGTGCTCGTCCGGAACAGGTGGCTGCGCAACTCGGCCTGCGGCCTCAAACATGCTCGCCATCCCCTTGCTTGCAGCAAGGGGCAAACCTGAGCCTCCCTGCGCGCCTTCGACGCCAACAAGGCGCCCAGCCGCACGCCACCTCAGCCTTGTTTCGCCCCGCTGGTGGCATGTCACGGTAGTTGGTGCGCTATGACGTCTACTTTCAGTGGATGCCAGATCTGTCCGGTGTTGAATCTGCGCTGCAAGGCGGTTAGTGATATCAGGCAGCGCTGGCCGTCATGTGTCCAGCATCGTGTAAGTCGTGCAGCAAGGTCTGATCACCGCGGGATCAAACGGCCTGGGCATGCTGACAGCGAGGTGGACAAGGGCTGAGTCGGTATCTGGCGGGGCGCCTTGTTGGCGCTGAGAGGCGCAGTGGGGAAGTGGGCACGCGCAGCGTGCTTCGTTCATCTGACTCGCCGGAGCTGTTTGACCGGAGTGGTCGTCAGACCACGCAGGGAGTTCTCCGGCTCCACTTCCTCGCGAGCATCGCAAGTGTGTCCCGCTTGCAAAGCGGGACCGCCAACAATGAAGCCCTGCCAGATACCGGCTCAGACCCCACCTCGCGTTCTACCGACAAAGCACACCACCGGTCGAATCAAGCAAGCGGGCCTACTTGGCGTCCTGCTCCCGATGCCGCGCCAGCACGACGCCACGCGGTGCAAAACGCTGCACCAGCTGTTCCACGCAATACACCGAGCGATGCTGCCCACCCGTGCAGCCAATCGCCACCGTCACGTAGCTGCGTTGATCACCTTCCAGCGCAGGCAACCAGCGCAAGAGGAAGGCCTCGATCTGGGCAATCAACTCGGCGGATTCAGGCTGCGCGGCCAGATAGTCGATCACAGGCTGATCACGGCCTGTCAGCGGCTTGAGTTCCTTCAAATAGAAGGGGTTGGGCAACATGCGCACGTCGAACACGAAGTCCGCGTCCATCGGCACGCCGTGCTTGTAGGCAAAAGATTCGAACACCAGTGTCAAGCGCGAAGGTGCTGCCTGCACGATGTTGCGGATCCAGGTGCGCAACTGCGCCGGGCGCAACAGCGAGGTGTCGATCACGGTCGAGAACTCGCGCAACGGGCTCAGCAGTTCACGTTCCAGATTGATCGCATCCATCAGCGCCTGCTCGGTCGCATCAATGGGTGTCAGTACATCGGTGGCGCGTCGCTGAGGCGGCGTGAGATTCGGGTGCGGGGTCTTGGCCAGCTGCGACAGCGGGTGAGGGCGGCGCGTTTCCGAGAATCGGCGCACCAGAGCGTCCGTGCTTGCATCCAGGAACACCGCGCGTACCGAGTGCCCCTCCTGGCGCAGATTGGTCAGCACCGGCGTGAGGTTGGGCAGCGAATGCGCACTGCGCACGTCCACCGATACGGCGATGCGGCGCTTCAGTTCAGGCGCGCGCTTTTCTTCCAGCTCGATCATGCCGCGCAGCAATTCGGGCGGCAGGTTGTCCACGCAGAAGTAGCCAGCGTCTTCCAGCGCATTGAGCGCCACGGATTTGCCGGAGCCGGAGATGCCGGTCAGCAGCACGATGTCCAGTGCGCTCATGCTGCCTCCTTTTTGCGTTTGGCCTTGGCCACCGCGGCGTCACTGGCTGCTGCCTGCGCTTCATGGGCCACGGCCGCATCCAGCATCACCTGCGCATGGGCGCGGCTGGTATCGGTCACGGCGCCACCCAGCATGCGGGCCACTTCGTGCACGCGATCTGCGCCTTGCGCCTCGCGGATGTCGCTGTTGGTCTGGCCATTGTTCAAGGCCTTGGACACCACCAGATGCTGGTGCGCGCAGGCCGCCACCTGAGCCAGGTGGGTCACCGCCATGACCTGGCGTTCGCGGCCCAGGCGTTGCATCAACTGGCCCACCGTGTCGGCCACGGCACCACCCACACCGGAATCGATTTCGTCAAAGATCAGCGTGCCCACTTGCGCGGCCTCATCGGCCCGTTGCGACGTGGTCACCGCGATGGCCAGGGCCAGGCGCGAGAGCTCGCCACCCGAAGCCACCTTGCCCAGCGGGCGTGGTGTGCTGCCCGCGTGGCCCGCCACCAGGAACTCGATGTTCTCCAGGCCATAGGCTTGAGGCTCGTCCTGCTTGACCAGTGAGACCTCGAAGCGGCCACCGGCCATGCCCAGATCCTGCATGGCTTCACTGACGGCTTGCGCCATCACAGGCGCGGCCTGGGCACGTTGCTTCGACACGGTCTTGGCCAAGTCCAGCCAGGCCTTGTGCGCCTGTTGGGCATCGCGCTCCAGCGCTTCCAGATCGGCGGCGGCATCCAGCTCGGCCAGCTCGGCCTTCCAGCCTTGCAGCAGCGCAGGCAGTTCGGGCGCGGGGCGGCGGTAGCGGCGTGACAGGCTCATCCAGGCCGACATGCGGTTGTCCAGCTCGGACAGGCGATCCGGATCCAGCTCGGTGTGATGCAGCGTGCTGTTGAGGCTGTGCGCCGCGTCTTGCAGTTGCGCTTGGGCGCCGCGCAAGGCTTCGAGGGCATTGGCCAGGTTGGGCTCCACGCCGGCCACTTCTTCCAGCGCGGCAATGGCGCGGGCCGTGAGTGAGTCAGCGCTGTCATCGGCTTCCGAGACCACATCCAGCGCGAGGCGGGCGCCATCCAGAATGGCCTGGCCATGGCTCAGGCGCTGGTGCTCGGTGTTGAGCTCGTCCCACTCGTCGGCTTGCGGATTGAGCTTGTCCAGCTCGGCGATCTGCCATTGCAGGCGTTCGCGTTCGCGGTCCAGATCGGCCTGCTTGCTGCGGGCTTCATCCAGGCGGCGCTGGGCTTCGCGGCGTGCGGCCCAGGCCTGTTGCAGCGCGGCGTGGGCCACACCGGCTTGGGCATCCACCAGGGCACGCACCGAATCGGCACGGGTCAGGCTTTGCCAGGCGTGCTGGCCGTGGATGTCGACCAGATGCTCGCCCAGCTCGCGCAGTTGCGTCACCGTGGCGGGGCTGCCGTTGATCCAGGCGCGGCTCTTGCCCTGGCTGTCCACCACGCGGCGCAGCAGCAAGGGCGCGCCCGCATCCAGGCCGTCAAAGCCGGCTTCTTCCAGCCAGGGGGCCAGCAGGGCGGTCAGTTGTGCGGAGGGTTCGAACTCGGCGGTGATGTCGGCGCGTGCGGCACCTTCGCGCACCACGCCAGCGTCACCACGGCTGCCCAAGGCCAGTTGCAGGGCGTCGATCAGGATGGATTTGCCGGCACCGGTTTCGCCGGTCAGGGCCGTGAAGCCGCCGCCAAGATCCACTTCCAGACTGGTGACGATCACGAAATCGCGCAGTGTCAGGCGGCGCAACATCTCAGCTCACTCCTTCGTTCCAGCGCAGCTTGCGGCGCAGGGTCGCGTAGTAGTTCCAGCCCTTGGGGTGCAGGAAGCGCACCTTGTGGGCCGATTGGCGCACCGTCACGCGGTCGCCGTGCAGCAGGCTGGCCAGGCTCTGCATGTCGAAGTTCATGCTGGCGTCGCGGCCGGCCACGATTTCGATGGTGATGGTGACGCTGTCCGACACCACCAAAGGCCGGTTCGACAGCGTGTGCGAGGCAATGGGCACCATCACCCAGCCACCCAGGCCCGGATGCATGATGGGGCCACCGGCGGACAGTGAATAAGCGGTCGAGCCCGTGGGCGAGGCCACGATCAGGCCGTCCGCGCGGTAGTTGGCCACGAACTGCCCGTCGATCTCGGCGCGCAGCTCCACCATCGAGGCGGTGGCGCCGCGGCTCACGACCACTTCATTGATCGCGTAGCCCTCGTAGATGGTTTCGAAGCCGGCACCACGCATGGGGCGCAGCACGGCGCCTTCCAGCATGGCGCGGCGCTCCTCCTCATATTGACCGGCCAGCATCAGGGGTAGGGCGGTGGCCATGTCCTTGTGCTGGATGTCGGTGATGAAGCCCAGGCGGCCCTGGTTGATGCCGATCAGCGGGATGTTGAAGGGAGCCAGCTCGCGGGCAATCGCCAGCATCGTGCCGTCGCCACCCAGCACCACGGCCACATCGCACTGCTTGCCGATTTCCTTGATCGACAAGGACGGGTATTCCGTCATGCCGGTGTTCAGGGCAGTTTCCTGCTCCAGCCAGACTTCGACGCCGGTGCGCGCCAGAATATGGGCCACGTCCTCCAGAACCGGGCGGATGCCGCGGGCCTGGTACTTGCCGATCAAGGCAGCATGACGGAAACGTGAGGTGGGCAGACTCGACATGCGGGGAATTACACCACACGGGGGTGTCAAAATGAGGCGCTCCCTCACTGAGGGGCTGGCGCCGTTTCACTCGGAAACTAAAATGAAGAACACATGCTGGATGATCGAGCCAAGATTCTGTTGAAAGCGCTGGTCGAGCGCTATATCGCCGATGGGCAACCCGTCGGCTCGCGCACGCTTTCGCGCGCCTCCGGCCTGGATCTCTCGGCTGCCACCATCCGAAACGTGATGGCCGATCTGGAAGAGCTCGGCCTGATCGTCAGCCCACACACTTCGGCCGGCCGCGTGCCCACGCCCAAGGGCTACCGCCTGTTCGTGGACACCATGCTCACGGCCCGTCATCTGAACCTGGCTGACCTGGGCGCCGAAACCCGCGATCAGCTCCAGCCCGATCAGCCTCAGCGCGTGATCGCCAGCGCCGCGCACATGCTGTCCAGCCTGTCGCAGTTCGTGGGCGTGGTCACGGCGCCGCGCAAGGTCTCGCTCTTCCAGCACATCGAATTCCTGCGCCTGGGCGACAAGCGCGTGCTCGTCATCCTGGTCTCGCCCGATGGCGATGTGCAGAACCGCGTCATCTTCACCCCGCAGGACTACAGCCAGTCTCAACTGATCGAAGCGAGCAACATCCTTAATGCGCACTACTCGGGCCTGACGCTCGATGAGATGCGCGAGCGCCTCAAGCGCGAGGTGGAGCAACTGCGTGGCGACATCGCCAACCTCATGCAGCAGGCCGTGCAGGCCGGCGGCGAGGTCATGGCCGAAAACAGCGACCAGCTGGTGCTCTCCGGCGAGCGCAACCTGCTGACGGTGCAGGATTTCTCCAATGACCTGGGCTCGCTGCGCCGCATGTTCGACCTGTTCGAGCAGAAAACCCAACTCATGCGCCTGCTGGACGGCTCCAGCCGCGCTGACGGCGTGCAGATCTACATCGGCGGCGAAAGCCAGTTCGTGCCGTTCGAAGAGCTGTCTGTCGTCTCGGCGCCGTACGAGATCAACGGCCAGGTGGTCGGCACGCTGGGCGTGATCGGCCCCACCCGCATGGCCTACGACCGCATGATCGAAATCGTGGATATCACCTCGCGGCTGGTGTCCAACGTGCTCAGTCAGAAATAAGAAAATCTTTTAGATCATCCAAGTAAATGCAATTTGCCTTATTAATGGGTGAGCCCTAGCCTTCAGGGCTGGAACCTCTCAAACGGAGCAAAGATGCAAACCTGGATGAAGCGCAGCCTGGGCGTGGCTGCTGGCGTAGTTGTTGTACTGACTGGCTTGGCCACAGGCCTCAGCGCGATGGACGCCCCTTTGTCCGTGCCCACGCAGAATCAGCCGGATCTGGGCAATAGCCTGCCACCCGCCAGCCCGCCGCCCGGCCTGGGCTTCTCGGTTTTGAATACCTCCGAATCGCAAGGCGTGTTCGAGGCGCTGGAAGTGGGCGGTGGATCCTGGTTGCGCTACCGCCACCCGGCGCATGTGGCGGTGCTGGTGCGCCACCCTCAGGCCACTTTTTTGTTCGACACGGGCCTGGGTCGACAGGTTGATCAGCAGTTCGCCACGAACACCTACATGGACCGCCAGTTCTTCGCCTACCGCGATGTGCACCCGGCCGTGGACCAACTGGCCCAAGCCGGCTGGGCGCCGGACCGCATCAAGCTGATCGTGCCTTCGCACATGCACTGGGACCACATCAGCGCCTTGCCCGACTTCCCTGATGCCGACGTGTTGATCAGCGCCACCGAGCGCG
>NZ_SCTN01000229.1 GCF_004297345.1 Aquabacterium sp.
CTGGTCGTGTCCAGCCCGCTGGACCTGCAACGCTACCGCACCGAGTTCTACACGCTGGCCAAGTCCGTTCGCGACGCCAACAAGAAGACGGGCGATAGTGTTGCCCACAACTTCGAGCAACTGGTGGAGCTGGGCAAGACCAACCGCCAGCTCGATGCCAATGACCAGGGCATCATCCAGGTGGTCGATTGGCTGTGGCAATACGCTTTTGACCAGCGCTCATCAGATATCCACCTGGAGCCACGCCGCGAGATGGGCGCCATCCGCTTCCGCATCGACGGCGTGCTGCACACGGTCTACCAGGTGCCGCTGTCCGTCATGCAGGCCATGACGGCGCGCATCAAGCTGCTGGGCCGCATGGACGTGGTCGAGCGCCGCCGCCCGCTGGATGGCCGCATCAAGACGCGCAACCCCGGCGGCGATGAAGTCGAAATGCGGCTGTCGACCATGCCCACTGCTTTCGGCGAAAAGCTGGTGATGCGCATCTTCGATCCGGACAACACGGTCAAGTCCTTCGAGGCCCTGGGCTTTGCGCCTTCTGAGACGCAGATCTGGGAGCAACTCGTATCCCGCCCGCACGGCATCATCCTGGTCACCGGGCCCACGGGTTCGGGCAAGACCACCACGCTGTACTCCACGCTCAAGCGCGTGGCCACCGACGAGGTCAACGTCTGCACCATCGAGGACCCGATCGAAATGATCGAAGCCTCGTTCAACCAGACCCAGGTGCAATCGGCCATCGACCTGGGCTTTGCCGAAGGCCTGCGCGCCCTGATGCGCCAGGACCCGGACATCATCATGGTCGGTGAAATCCGTGACCTGGAAACCGCCGAGATGGCCATCCAGGCTTCGCTCACCGGTCACCTGGTGTTCTCGACCCTGCACACGAACGACGCGGCCTCTGCCATCACGCGCCTGACCGATCTGGGCGTGCCGTCCTACCTGATCAGTTCGACCGTGATCGGCGTGCTGGCCCAGCGCCTGGTGCGCACCTTGTGCCCGGCTTGCAAGCAGCCTGACGATCAACTGGACCCTGCCACACTGGCCGAGGCCATCAAGCCCTGGCGCATGAATGGCAAGGTCAATGCTTACAAGCCTGTGGGTTGCCTCGATTGCCGCATGACGGGCTTCAAGGGCCGTGTGGGCCTGTATGAGTTGCTGCCGGTGTCGGAGGCCATACGCGGGGGCATGCACCCGGCGGTGGACATGGCCCGCATCCGCAAGACGGCGGCCCGCGATGGACTGCGTCCCTTGCGCCTGTCTGGTGTGATGAAAGTCGCCGAAGGTGTGACCACGCTGGACGAGGTCCTGCGCAACACGCCTCAGTGGGAAAACTGACTGTCCGGGCCGGGGTGCGTGGCGCCCTGGTGTGTGCCCGTGCCGGTCATCCCGGCCGTGCCCGAGAAGTAGTCGATCACCACCTCGCAGCGGATGCCCTTGGGCTCGACTTCCAGCCAGCGCACGCTGCCCCCAAGTTGCTTGACGCGCTTGCGCACGCCACCCAGGCCCAGCCCGTGTGACCAGGTAGCGGGCTCGCGGCCCACGCCATCGTCTTCCACAGACAGCGTCAGCCGGTCGTTTTCCAGGCGCAGCTTGACCTGCACCTTCTTGGCTTTGGCATGGCTGATGGCATTGCTGACCAGCTCCCGCATGATGCGTGTCAGCGCCGACCACTGCACCATCGTCAGTGTGATGTCGGCATCCTGGAACATGTGCCAGTCCAGCTCGCAACGGGCGGCAGCCAGGCGCTGGCTCAGGTCGCGCTTCCACTCGCCGGCCGCTTCACTCAAGAGGTGAGACTGCGCAGCCAGCCCGCGCGTCAGCGTCTTCAAGTCCTGGATCGTGTGGCGGATGTATTCCTCGATCTCGGCGTTCGGCGCCTGGTACATCAGCGTCAGCAAGCGCGCGCCGATGTCATCGTGCAGATCCTGTGCAATGCGCAAGCGCTCCTCACTGCGGCCTTGCTCCACAGCCTGGTCAAAGCTCAAGGCCCGATGCAATTGCTCCATCACGCGCTCGGCCAGCCTTGCATCCTCCGACGTGAACAGGCGTTGCCCCTTGTGCGAATGCTTGAGCACCAGCACATGCCGCACAGCAGACAGCCTGCCGCCCACCAAGGGGATGGGGACGATCAGCACCGAGCCATTGCCGCGCAAGGCCGTGTGGCCCATCTCACCCGGTACCAGCGCCACTTCCAGCGGATCAAACAGCTCGCGCATCAGGCGCATCAGCGAGGCATCCAGCGTATCGGGCTGGCGCTCCACTTCACGGGCGATGCGATACAGCCGTTGGAACAGGCGCTCCATGGTGAGCGAATCCCGCCCCGGCAGGCGGGTCATCACCCAGCGGCGGATGATGAGATACAGCCCGAACGAGAAGAACAGTGACAGGGTCATCGACGTGAACTGACCCAGCGAGAACACCGCTACAAACAGCAGGTCCAGTGAAGCGGCGATCGTGCTGGATGCGGCCAGCAGGGAGAACTCCTGCAAGATCGGCCGAGAGCGCGAGAGATAGGGCGACAGCAGTACGGCCATCGCCGCAAATACCTGCCAGGTCATCACACCGAAATTCGTGATGTTGAGCTGCATGTCCGCACGCACGCTGCCGCGCCAGATGGCCAGCGATAACAGCCCCCAGGTCAGCAAAGCCACAACCACGAGGCGGCGCATGACCAGCGTGAACGGGTGTGGCTTGGTGTGGAACGAGGCCGTCATCAAGCTGGCTGTGGCGATTGACAAGCCAATACAGCCTGCCTGCACCAGCCACCAGTTGAAGGCCGAATCCAGCTGATTGGTGCCCAGCCACAGGCCCAGTGCTGACAACCAGCCTAGTGCGGCATACCAGCCCCAACCGGCCATCCTGTGCGGATGAAGCACAGCAATTTGCACCAGTGCCGCCGCGCTGATCAGATCAAATGCCAGTCGCAACTGGGCATCAAGCTGAACAAACC
>NZ_SCTN01000230.1 GCF_004297345.1 Aquabacterium sp.
GTCCACAACGACTTCTATTTGCAGCAAGGTGCCAGCCGCTACGAGCGCCGCATCGAACTGCAGGCCAATCGTGGTCGCATCCTTGATCGCAATGGCGAGATGCTGGCTTCGAGCGTGCCCTCGCCATCCCTGTGGGCCATCCCCAAGGACATGGATGCCTCGACCAATGAGCTGCGCTCGCTGGCCAAGTTGCTGGACATGCCGCTGGCTGATCTGCAAAAGCGTCTGGCCTCCAGCCCCAACTTTGTGTGGCTGCGTCGCAAGGTCGAAGATGGTGTGGCCGAGAAGGTCGCGGCGCTCAAGATCAAGGGCATCTATGAGCTGCGCGAATCCAAGCGCCAATACCCTGAAGGCGAAGCCGCTGCGCACATCGTCGGCTTCACCAACATTGAAGACGAAGGCCAGGAAGGCATCGAGCTGGCTTATCAAAAGCAGCTGGCTGGCCGTGACGGCGCGCGTCATGTGATCAAGGATCGCCTGGGTCGCGTGGTTGAGTCCGTGGGTGATCTGGTGCCGGCGGAAGACGGTCAGGCCATTCGCCTGTCGATCGACGCCAAGATCCAGTTCTACGCCTACCAACGCATCCGCGATGCCGTGGCTCTGCACAAGGCCAAGGCCGGCAGCGTGGTGGTGCTGGATGCCGTGACTGGTGAAGTGCTGGCCCTGGCCAATGTGCCCAGCTACACGCCCGATGACCGCCGCAACCTGACCGGTGCGCAATTGCGCAACCGCGCCCTGACGGACACCTTCGAGCCCGGCTCCACCATGAAGCCGATCGTGGTGTCTTTGGCGCTGGAAACCAAGCGCGTGACGCCTGAGACCATCATCTCGACCGCGCCTGGCAAGCTCACCATCGATGGCTCGACCATCTCTGACTCCCATCCGCACGGCGATCTGACGGTCGAGCAGGTCATCCAGAAGTCCAGCAACGTGGGCACGGCCAAGATGGCCATGCAGATGCAGCCTCGCGAGATGTGGGAGATGTTCACATCAGTGGGCCTGGGGCAGAAGCCGCAGATCGGTTTCCCCGGTGTGGTGACAGGGCGTCTGCGCCCTTACAAATCCTGGCGCCGCATCGAGCAGGTCACCATGAGTTATGGCTACGGCCTGTCAGCCAGCTTGTTCCAGCTGGCTCACGCATACACGATCTTCGCCAGCGATGGTGAATTGATCCCGATTTCGCTGCTGAAGCGAGAAGGGCCCGGTGACGACCGGGACCCTGCCCGCAAAGTGGCGAAAGCTACATCAGACGACAGCGAGCGCCCAGTGCTCGCCTTCAAGACCGCCTTCCGTCCGGGGGCGGCTTCGTCGTCTGTGGCTGCCGCTGATGCCGCGCCGAGCAGCAGCGATGAGTTGGTGCCAGTGCGTGGCACCCGCGTGATCTCGCCTGAAACGGCGCGCGCTGTGCGCAAGATGCTCAACCTGGTGTGCGGCCCTGGCGGCACGGCACCCAAGGCGCAGACGCAGGGTTACAGCGTGGGCGGCAAGACCGGTACGGCGCACAAGGTCGAAGGCAAGGGCTATGCGGGCAACAAGTACCGCGCCTGGTTCGTGGGCATCGCGCCCATCAGCAAGCCGCGCATCGTGGTGGCCGTGATGGTCGATGAGCCCGGCAACGGCGTGTACTTCGGTGGCGATGTGGCTGCGCCTGTGTTCAGCCAGGTCGTGCAACAGACCCTGGCTCGCCTGGGCGTGCTGCCCGACATGGAAGTGCAGCCCAAGATCATCAGCAGCGAGCCTGCGGAAGTGGAGAGCTTTTAAATGAGCCAGACCACCCTGCATCTCCACAACACGGCTGAAGCGCTCAACTGGTTGCGCCAGTGGGGCATCACTTGCCTGACGGTTGACAGTCGTCAAGTCAAGGCGCTGGCGGGTGAGGGCGTGTGCTTCATCGCCTGGCCGGGGGCGGCGCGTGATGGTCGCGCTTTTGTCGAGCAGGCCTTGAAGGATGGTGCGCGCGCCTGCCTGGTTGAAGCCGATGGCGTGCAGGCTTTCGCTTTTGCCGATGCCCGCGTGGCAGCCTTGCCAGGCTTGAAGGCGCTGAGCGCCGAGATCGCACATGGCTTCTACGTGGAGCCCAGCGCCGAGCTGGATGTGGTGGCTGTGACAGGCACCAATGGCAAGACATCGACCTCGTGGTGGACGGCTCAGGCCTTGACGGCCTTGGGCAAGGGCTGCGGTGTCATCGGCACCTTGGGTGTGGGGCAGGTTGGCTCGGGCGAGTTCAAGCCCACAGGCCTGACCACGCCGGATCCCATCACGCTGCATGCCACCTTCCGTCAATTCGTCGATCAAGGTTTGAAGGCGGCGGCCATCGAGGCCTCGTCCATCGGCATCGAAGAGTTGCGCCTGCACGCCACCCATGTGAGGGTGGCGCAGTTCACCAACTTCACGCAGGACCACCTCGATTACCACGGCAGCATGGAAGCCTACTGGCAAGCCAAGCGCCGCTTGTTCGACTGGCCTGGCTTGCAAGCTGCCGTCTTGAACCTCGATGATCCGATGGGCCATGCCCTACAGGATCATGCGCGTGGTCGTCGCCTGGTTTGCTGGTCCTATGGGCTGCAAGACGCGGTTCGCTTGCAGGCATCGCACATCCGTTATCAGCAGCAGGGCCTGGTGTTTGATCTGATCGAGCGCGATGAGGCCTTGTCGCGCGAGACTGGCCGTGCCACTGTGCAGGCGCCTGTGATCGGTACCTTCAATGTGTCCAACCTGCTCGCTGTGGTGGGGGCGCTGCGTGCGCTGGATGTGCCGCTGGCTGACGCAGCTCGCGTGTGCAGTGGTTTGCAAGCTGTGCCGGGCCGCATGCAGATCGTGGCTTCGCCCAATCCGCAGGTTGAGTTGCCTACCGTGGTGGTGGATTACGCCCACACGCCCGATGCCTTGCTCAAGGCCTTGCAGGCGCTGCGCCCTGTGGCCGAAGCACGCGGTGGCAGCTTGTGGTGCGTGTTCGGTTGCGGCGGTGACCGTGATCCGATCAAGCGCCCCCTGATGGGCGCCATGGCCGAGCAGCATGCCGATCGCGTGGTGCTGACCAGCGACAACCCTCGCAGCGAGCTGCCCGCCTTCATCCTGTCTCAGATCCTGGCAGGCGTGGCGGGGCGTGACACCGTGGATGTGATCGAAGACCGCCATGCTGCCATCGCGCATGCGCTTGAACAGGCTGATGCCTGCGACGTCGTCCTGATTGCCGGCAAAGGCCACGAGGCCACACAGGACGTGGCCGGCGTCAAGACACCTTTTTCAGATGTGGACGAGGCTGCTGCCGCGCTCAAGCGCCGCGCGCCCGCCGTCCCAAGCCAAGTGATTCCCATGATGATGACCCTGGGCCTGGCCCATGAGTTGCTGCCGGGTTCGGTGCTGTTGGGTGACCCGGCCACACCGATTGCCCGCGTGCACACCGATACCCGCACCCTGCAGCCCGGCGACTTGTTCGTCGCGTTGCGCGGCGAGCGCTTTGATGCGCATGACTTCCTGCCGCAAGCCAAGGCGGCTGGTGCCGTGGCCGTGCTGGCCCAGCATGGCGTGGACACCTGCGGCCTGCCCGGCTTGATCGTGCCGGACACCCGTGCTGCGCTGGGCTGGCTGGCATCCGGCTGGCGTTCGCGTTTTGACATCCCGCTGATCGGCGTGACCGGCAGCAATGGCAAGACCACGGTCACGCAGATGATCGCGTCCATCCTGAAGGCCTGGGTGACATCGCAAGGCGTGCCTGAGGCTTCGCTGGCCACGCAAGGCAACTTCAACAACGAGATCGGCGTGCCCTTGACCCTGCTGCGCTTGCGCGAAGGTCAGCACCGTTGCGCCGTGGTCGAGCTGGGCATGAACCACCCCGGCGAAATCGCCCAACTGGCCGCGATTGCCGCACCCACCGTGGGCCTGGTCAACAACGCCCAGCGTGAACACCAGGAGTTCATGCATACCGTTGAAGCCGTGGCCCGCGAAAACGGCACGGTGCTGCAAGCGCTGTCACGCAGCGGTGTGGCCGTGTTCCCGGCTGATGACGAGTTTGCGGCCATCTGGCGCGAACAGGCCAACGGTTATCCCAAGTTTGATTTCGCCACGCAGGGTTCGGCTGCGGTGACGGGCAGTGCCACCTGGATGGCTCAGCCTACGCCTCATTGGCTGATCGAGATCAGCACGGCGCAAGGCGCCGCCCGCGTCAATTTGAAGATGGCTGGTGCACACAATGTACGCAATGCATTGGCTGCCACGGCCGCTGCCTTGGGTGCCGGCGTGCCGCTGCCCGTGATCGCACAAGGCCTGGAAGCTTTCGAGCCCGTCAAGGGCCGTTCGCAACTGCGCTGCATCAGCATCGAAGGCCGCCCGGTCACCTTGGTGGACGACAGTTACAACGCCAACCCCGACTCTGTGCGCGCCGCCATCGACATGCTGGCCGGCCTGCCTGCACCGCGCTGGCTGGTGCTGGGTGACATGGGTGAAGTGGGCACGCAAGGCCCGGCCTTCCATGCCGAAGTGGGTGCCTATGCCCGCGAACGCGGTATCGAGCACGTCTGGACGGCTGGTGAACTGTGCGCGCATGCCGCGCAGGCTTACGGCTCGTCAGCCCGCCATTTCAGCAGTGCGGCCGACATCGTCGCGGCATTGCCCACCTTGAACCAAGCGCCGGCTGCGGCCTCCGTGCTGGTCAAGGGCTCACGCTTCATGAAGATGGAACAAGTTGTCGCTGTCCTGAACGCTCAGGCGGGAGGTGCCCATGCTGCTTAGTCTTGCACTGTGGCTTCAGGGCCTGCACCCCGAGTGGGGGTTCCTGCGCGTCTTCCAGTACCTGACCTTCCGTTCGGTCATGGCCGCCATGACGGCCTTGCTGATCGGGCTGTTCCTGGGTCCGTATGTGATCCGCAAGCTCACCGAGCTGAAGATCGGCCAGCCCATCCGTGAATACGGCATGGAGACCCACCTGACCAAGCGTGGTACACCCACCATGGGCGGCGTGCTGATCCTGCTGGCGATCGGCTTGTCTACCTTGCTGTGGTTCGATTGGGCCAACCGCTTCGTGTGGATCGTGATGATCGTGACCACGGGCTTTGGCGCCATCGGCTGGGTCGATGACTGGCGCAAGGTGGTGTTGAAGGACCCCGAAGGCATGCCTTCGCGTGAGAAGTACTTCTGGCAATCCATCATCGGTCTGGTTGCGGCCATCTACCTGGCCTTCAGCGTGTCGGAGACCAATAACCTGCGTGTGATCGAGCTGTTCTTCCGCTGGATCCAGTCGGGCTTCTCCAACGATCTGCCACCCAAGGCCGACTTGATCGTGCCCTTCTTCAAGACCATGAGCTACCCGCTGGGTGTGTGGGGCTTCATGGTGCTGACCTACATCGTGATCGTGGGTACCAGCAATGCCGTGAACCTCACCGACGGCCTTGATGGCTTGGCCATCATGCCGGTGGTGATGGTGTCGACCTCGTTGGGCATCTTCTGCTATGTCACGGGCAACGCCGTGTTCGCCAAGTACCTGCTGTTGCCGCACATACCGGGCGCAGGTGAGCTCTTGGTGTTCTGCGCGGCCCTCGCCGGAGCGGGCCTGGCCTTTCTCTGGTTCAACGCTTACCCCGCCCAGGTCTTCATGGGCGACGTGGGGGCCCTCGCGCTTGGTGGTGCGTTGGGAACCATCGCGGTCATCGTGCGGCAAGAGATCGTGCTGGCTCTGATGGGCGGGGTTTTTGTTCTGGAGGCCTTGTCTGTGATGGTGCAGGTGAGCTACTTCAAATATACGAAGAAAAAATACGGCGAAGGCCGTCGTATTTTGCTGATGGCGCCGCTGCATCACCACTTCGAAAAATCCGGCTGGAAAGAGACGCAGGTCGTGGTCCGTTTCTGGATCATCACCATGCTGCTGTGCCTGCTGGGTCTGACCACTCTCAAGCTGCGTTGATCGCCATATCGAGACAAGCCAACCATGCATTACTTACGTGATCTCACCGTGCTGATCCTGGGTCTGGGTGACTCAGGCCTGGCCATGGCGCGCTGGTGCGCCCGGTGCGGCGCGAATGTGCGTGTGGCCGATACGCGCGCGAATCCGCCGCAAGCTGCCACCCTGGCTGGTGACGTGCCGTCTGCCACCTTGCATCATGGGCTGGATGTGGCTTTGCTGGATGGCGTCAACCTCGTGCTCAAGAGCCCTGGCCTGATGCCCAATGCACCGGATGTGGCCGCCTTGCTGGCCAAGGCCGATGACGCAGGCATTCCTGTGCGCGGCGAGTTGTCGCTGTTTGCCACGGCGCTGGCTGATCTCAAGACCGAGATGGGCTATGTGCCCAAGGTCGTGGCGATCACGGGTACGAATGGCAAGACCACGACGACATCCCTCACAGCCAAGTTGATCGAGCGTGCTGGCCTGCGCGTGGGTCTGGCCGGCAACATTGGCCCGACCTTGCTCGATACCTTGCGCATCGCGCTGGAGCAAGAGCCTCAGCCTTTGGGTGAAGAGGCTGTTGCGGATGCTGAAGGTGACGGTTCAGCCAGTGCTGTGACGCCAGCTGATGTGGTGGATGGCGCTGAGGCCGCTCCTGTTGGCGACGAGGGCGCCGCGCCTGCTATCGACATCGCGCTAACCGCGCAGCCCACTGACGCCGCATTGGACGCGCCGATTGAAGCTGTCGCCCATGTGGAGGCGCTCGACGAGGCGCAGCCCGAGGCCGAACCAGCCGACATCGACCAACCCGAAGATGCCGAGCCACCCGTCACGCCTTTGTCTGACGATGCCGACGCCCCGCTGATCGAGTTGGCGCCACCGCCACCTGCTGCGCCGACGTTCGAAGTGCTGCCGCAAGCCTGGGTGCTTGAACTCTCCAGCTTCCAGCTCGATGGCGTGAGCAACTTCGCGCCCGATGCCGCCGTGGTGCTCAACATCACGCAGGATCACCTGGACTGGCACGGCAGCATGGCGGCCTACGCTGCGGCCAAGGCGCGCATCTTTGGCAAGAACGGCATCATGGTCATCAACCGCGATGACCCCGTCGTGATGGACATGGTGCCGCCACCCGAAGTCATCAAGTCCGGTGTGCGTGGCCGTTCGGCCAAGACCGTGCACCGCGACGTCGTGTACTTTGGCCTGGATGCGCCGCGTCGCCCGGGCGATTTCGGCCTGGTGACCGAGTCGGGCATGGCCTGGCTGATGCGTGCCCGTGAAGTGGACCCCACCGTCAAGCTCAAGAAGGGCGAAGCGCACGAGATCGTGTTGCAACGCCTGATGCCTGCTGATGCCTTGCGCATCCGTGGGCGTCACAACGCGTCGAACGCACTGGCTGCGCTGGCTTTGGCCACAGCCATCGGTTGCCCGCTGGCACCCATGCTGCACGGCCTGCGCGAATACCGCGGCGAGCCGCATCGTGTCGAGCATGTGGCCACCGTGGGCGGTATTGATGCGATTGATGACAGCAAGGGCACCAATGTGGGCGCGACCGTCGCCGCCTTGCAAGGGCTGGGTTCCGACCTGTCCGGCGGCAAGCTGGTGGTGATCCTGGGTGGCGATGGCAAGGGGCAGGATTTCGCGCCCTTGGCCGACCCGGTGGGGCGCTTTGCGCGTGCCGTGGCCCTGATCGGCCGTGATGCGCAAGCGATTGAAGCCGCGTTGGCCGATGTGTTGACACCCGGTGGCGACAAGCTGCCGATGCAACGCCATGACAGCCTGGAGGCCGCTACCCGCTGGAGCTTTGAACAAGCGCAGCAGGGCGACGCCGTGCTGCTGAGCCCCGCCTGCGCCAGCCTGGACATGTTCCGCAACTATGGCCACCGTGCCGAGGTGTTCGTCACCGCCGTGCAGGAGCTGATCCATGAACGAGGAGACATCGCATGAGCGACGCCACCGTTCAAAACAACGCGCCTTCGACAGCCATGAGCCTGATGGGCAAGCTGCGCGGCTTGCTGGGCAAGGGCGGCGACAGCGAGGCCGCAGGCCCGCTGCCTGTGCGTGACTTCGTCAACGTTACCTCGTCGCAGCCCTCGAAGGTCATGGGCTTCGATCAGCCTTTGGTGTGGCTGACCATCGCACTGTTGGCCATGGGCCTGGTCATGGTCTATTCGGCCACCATCGCCTTGCCTGACAGCCCACGCTTCTCGAATTACACGCCTGGCTTCTTCTTCACGCGGCACTTGATCGCCATCATCATGGCCGTGTGCGTGGCGGCCGTGGTCACGCAGATCCCGATGTCGACGTGGGAAAAGACGGCGCCCTGGTTGTTCGTGGTCTCGCTGGTCTTGCTGATCCTGGTGCTGATTCCGCACGTGGGCAAGGTGGTTTACGGCGCGCGCCGCTGGCTGCCGCTGGGCATCATGAACTTCCAGCCATCCGAGCTGGCCAAGCTGGCCATCACGCTGTATGCGGCCGACTACATGGTCCGCAAGATGGATGTGAAAGAGCACTTCTTCCGCGCCGTGATGCCCATGGCTGTGGCCGTTGGTGTGATCGGCCTGTTGCTGCTGGCCGAGCCTGACATGGGCGCCTTCATGGTGATCGCGACCATCGCCATGGCCATCCTCTTCCTGGGTGGCGTGAACGGCCGCATGTTCTTCCTGATCACGGCCGTGCTGCTGGGCGCCTTCACCTTGATGGTGACGCTCAGCCCATGGCGCCGTGAGCGCATCTTTGCCTACCTGGATCCCTGGTCTGAAAAGAACGCACTGGGCAAGGCCTATCAGTTGACGCACTCGCTGATCGCCTTTGGCCGCGGCGAGATCTTCGGCGAAGGCCTCGGCTCCAGCCTGGAAAAGCTGCATTACCTGCCCGAAGCGCACACCGACTTCCTGCTGGCGGTGATCGGCGAAGAACTCGGCTTCATCGGCGTGGCCATCGTGATCATGGCCTTCTTCTGGCTGGTGGTGCGCCTGTTCAACATCGGTCGCCAGGCCATCGCGCTGGACCGTGTGTTTGCCGGTCTGGTCGCGCAAGGTGTGGCCGTGTGGATGGGTGGCCAGGCCTTCATCAACATGGGCGTGAATTTGGGCGTGCTGCCCACCAAGGGGCTGACCTTGCCTTTGATGAGTTTCGGTGGTTCGGGTGTGATGCTCAACTGCATTGCCTTGGCGATCTGTCTGCGCGTAGACATCGAAAACAGACAGTTGATGCGCGGAGGTAGAGCATGAGCCGTCACCTCGTCATCATGGCTGCCGGCACCGGTGGGCACATCATGCCCGGCCTGGCCGTGGCCGATGAAATGAAGCGTCGCGGTTGGACCGTGAGCTGGCTGGGCACCACGGGTGGCATGGAGAACCGTCTGGTGCCTCCCACGGGCATCCCCATGGACGCGATTGCCTTCAACGGCCTGCGCGGCAAGAACATGAAGGACACGCTGTTCGGTGGCGTGCGCCTGCTCAAGGCCTTTGCCGACTGCTTCAAGATCCTGAAGGCCCGACAGGCAGATGCCGTGCTGGGCATGGGCGGCTATGTGTGCTTCCCCGGTGGCTTGATGGGCGTAGCCCGAGGCCTGCCGCTGGTGCTGGTCAATGCCGATGCGGCCATGCTGCTCAGTAACCGTGCCTTGCTGCCCATCACCGATGTGCTGGCCTGTGGCTTTGATGGTCCTGCCGCGCAACACAAGGTGGCCCGCGTGACCGGCAACCCCGTGCGCGCCGACATCGAAGCCATCGCTCACCCGAGCGAGCGCTTTGCCAACCGCACAGGCCCGTTGCGCGTCTTGATTGTGGGTGGCAGTCTGGGTGCCAAGGCGCTCAACGATGCCGTGCCTGCTGCGCTCGCCATGATCCCGCCTGAACAGCGCCCGCTGATCACGCACCAGACCGGCATGGCCAACTTCGAAGCCGTCAAGGCCGACTATGCCAAGGCTGGCCTGACCCCAGGCAAGGACGCCGAAGTCCTGCCCTTCATCAACAATATGCCGCAGCGCCTGGCCGAGTGCGACGTGATCATCGGCCGCGCCGGCGCCATCACCGTGAGCGAGTTGTGCGCAGCCGGTGTGCCCAGCATCCTGGTGCCGCTGGTGGTGTCGACCACGGCGCATCAACGTGACAACGCCCAATACATGGCTGACAACGGCGCGGGCATCCACCTGCCGCAAGCTGAACTCAATCCAGCCAAGCTGGCTGAGTTGATCAAGTCGCTCAACCGCACGGGCCTGGCGGCGATGGCCATCAAGGCCCGCGGTCTGGCCCGTCTGCAATCGGCTGCCGCAGTGGCTGATGCCATCGAGCAAAACGTGAAACCCCAAACCAAAGCAAAGGCGTCCCCATGAAGCACGCCGTCAAACACATCCACTTCGTCGGCATCGGCGGTGCAGGCATGAGCGGCATCGCCGAGATCCTGCACAACCTGGGCTACACCGTATCGGGCTCTGACCAGTCCGACAGCGCTACCTCGCGCCGCCTGGCCTCGCTGGGCATCCATGTCTACGTGGGCCATGACGCAGCGCACATCCAGGGCGCTGAAGCTGTGGTCACCTCCACGGCCGTGAAGGGCGACAACCCCGAGGTCATCGCTGCGCGCGCCAAGCGCATCCCGGTGGTGCCTCGCGCAGTCATGCTGGCCGAGCTGATGCGCCTGCGCAAAGGCATCGCGATTGCCGGCACGCACGGCAAGACCACGACCACGTCCCTGGTCACCTCCATCCTGGCTGAAGCCGGCGTGGACCCGACCTTCGTGATCGGTGGCAAGCTCAACAGTGCCGGCGCCAACTCGGCGCTGGGCAAGGGCGAGTACATCGTGGTCGAGGCCGACGAGTCGGACGCCTCCTTCCTGAACCTGCTGCCCGTGCTGTCGGTCGTCACGAACATCGACGCCGACCACATGGACACCTATGGCCACGATTTCGCCAAGTTGAAGCAGGCTTTCGTGGACTTCCTGCACCGCATGCCTTTCTATGGCTCGGCCATCCTGTGTGCCGATGACCCGGGCGTGCGCTCCATCATCCCGTTCATCTCCCGCCCGGTCATCACCTATGGTTTCGGCGAAGACGCCCAGGTGCGTGCGGTGAATGTCGAAGCCCTGGCCGGTGGTCAGATGCGCTTTGTGGTGCAGCGTCGCAATGGTGTGGTCATGCCCGACATCACCGTGACCCTGAACCTGCCCGGCGTGCACAACGTGCTCAACGCGCTGGCAGCGATCGCCGTGGCCACCGAAATCGAACTGCCTGACGAGCCCATCATCAAGGCCCTGGGCGAGTTCACCGGTGTGGGCCGGCGCTTCCAGCGCTATGGCGAGTTCAAGACCACCGATGGTGGGCAGGTCACCTTGATCGACGACTACGGCCACCACCCTGTGGAGATGGCCGCCGTGATCAGCGCGGCGCGTGGCGCCTTCCCCGGCCAACGCCTGGTGCTGGCCTTCCAGCCGCACCGCTACACCCGCACGCGTGATTGCTTCGAAGATTTCGTCAAGGTGCTGGGCACCGCCGATGCCGTGCTGCTGACCGAGGTGTATGCCGCTGGTGAAGCCCCCATCGTGGCCGCCGATGGCCGCGCCCTGACCCGTGCCGTGCGCGTGGCCGGCAAGGTGGAGCCGATTTTTGTGGACGATGTGGCCGAGCTGCCGCAGACCATCGCCAGCAACTCCCGTGGCGGTGATGTGGTGATCTGCATGGGCGCCGGCTCCATCGGCACCGTGGCGGGCAAAACCGCCGAGTTGTTGAAAGAGAAGAACTGAGCATGAGCACCATCCAACTCCAAGCGCCCCGCATCGACCCGGCCAGCCTGGGCAAGGTGGCTGTGCTGTTCGGTGGCACTTCGGCCGAACGCGACGTGTCCATCATGTCGGGCTCGGGCGTGCTCAAAGCCTTGCAATCGCAAGGTGTGAACGCCTTTGCCTTTGACCCGGCCGAGCGTCCCTTGCAGGAGCTCAAGACCGAAGGCGTGGACCGTTGCTTCATCGCCCTGCATGGCCGCGGAGGCGAAGACGGCACAGTGCAAGGCGCACTGGAACTGCTGAAGATTCCCTACACGGGTTCGGGCGTGATGGCGTCGAGCATCGCCATGGACAAGATCATGACCAAGCGCATCTGGCGCTTCGAAGGGCTGCCCACGCCGGAGTGGCGCATGGTGTCGAGCGCCGAAGAATGCGCGCATGCGCTGACGGCCCTGGGCGCACCCATGATCGTCAAGCCTTCGCGCGAGGGCTCCTCCATCGGCCTGACCAAGGTGACCGATGCCAGCCAGTGCGCAGCGGCTTACGCGGCAGCAGCCCAGCATGACCCTGAAGTGCTGTGCGAGCAGTTCATCGACGGCGAAGAAAGCACCTGCCCGGTGCTGATCGTGGATGGCGAAGCCAAGGCGCTGCCCATCATCCGCATTCAGGCACCTGACGGTAACTACGACTACCAGAACAAGTACTTCACGGACACCGTGCGCTACCTGTGCCCGAGCGGTCTGGATGCCGACGAAGAAGCCGAGATCCAGCGTGAAGTCGTGCGTGCATTCAAGACGCTGGGTTGCCGTGGCTGGGCTCGTGCCGACGTGATGATCCGCAAGTCCGACCGCCAGCCTTTCCTGCTGGAGATCAACACCTCGCCGGGCATGACCGGCCACTCGCTCGTGCCCATGTCCGCCAAGGTGGCGGGCCTGAGCTATGAACAACTGTGCGTCCATCTTCTGGCTTCGGCCAGCCTGGACAGCGTTCGATAAATCCGCATCAACCGCATCAACCAAAGAAGGACACCCGCACCGCCATGCAGGCCGCCGCCGCCCTCAACAGCTACAGCGCACCGCAAGAGACGCCGCAAGACGTTCTCTGGATGAACGCTGCCGCCTCCGCCTTGCTGGTGGTGGCGGTCGGGCTGTTGCTGGCTGCCGGTGTCACCAAGCTGACGCGCCTGCCTTACTTCAATCTGCAGAAGGTGCAGTTGGAGGGCGATCTGCAGCGTAACAACGTGGCCACCGTGCGCGCCAACATCGTGCCCCGCATGCATGGCGGCTTCTTCAACGCCAACCTCAACCGCAGCCGCGAGGTTTTCGAGTCCGTGCCCTGGGTGCGCAAGGCGGTCGTGCGCCGCGTGTGGCCCAACGAGTTGCGCGTGGTGCTGGAAGAGCATCGCCCTGCGGCCTATTGGCATCACGAAGACCGTGAAGACCAACTGGTCAACAGCTACGGCGAAGTGTTCGATGCCAACCTGGGCGATGTGGAAGACGAGCACCTGCCCACACTGGAAGCCCCGCCCAACCCGACCGCCGGCGAAGCCAAGTCCATGCTTGACATGCTGCACCGCCTGCAACCCGTGATGAGCTCGCTGGGCGAGATCGACACGCTCAAGCTGACCGAGCGCGGCTCCTGGAGCGTGACGCTCGACGACGATGCCACGATCGAACTCGGCCGAGGCAGCCTGGAAGAAGTCGTGGTGCGCACCGAACGCTTCGTGCGCACCTTGCCCGAACTCAAGCACCAATACCCCGCGCCGCTTGCCCATGCTGACCTGCGTTATCCGGAAGGCTACGCGGTCAAGCTGCGTGGCCTGACCACTTTGCAGGAAGGCCAGAAGCCGCCTGTGATCAAGAAACCCGCCGTTGTGAAACCGGTGCCTGCTCACGGCGCTCCGGCCAACAACAAACCTTCGTCTTCAACCAGATAAATCCACACACACCATGGCCAAGGAATACAAGGATCTGGTCGTCGGGCTGGACATCGGCACCGCCAAAGTGATGGCGGTCGTGGC
>NZ_SCTN01000231.1 GCF_004297345.1 Aquabacterium sp.
GGCCACGGCACTGTTCATGATGGGCTATGGCCTGGTACGGTTCTGCGTGGAGTTCACGCGTGAGCCGGACGACTTCCTGGGCTTGCTCAGCATGGGTTTGAGCATGGGCCAGTGGCTGAGTTTGCCGATGGTGCTGATTGGGGCGCTGCTTTGGTTCTATACCGGCAAGCGGGATGTGAAACCGAGCTGACCCGGCGAGCTGTCTCGGTTCAGCGGATCTTGCCCAGCAAGGTCTCGATTTCCTCGAACATTTCGCTCATGGCGGCCTTGTCCTGGGCATCGGTGCCCAGCTTGGCCTGCAACTGCTGTTCCATGAAGCACACGGTCATGCGCACATAGGTGCTGTCCAGCGCTTTGCGCACGGCGGCCATTTGGGTGGCGATGGCAAGGCAGCCGTCGCCTTCTTCGATCATGCGCTGGATGCCGCGCAACTGGCCTTCCGCGCGCTTGAGGCGGTTGAGGATGTCGGTGCGGCTTTTGTCGTTGTCCAGGGCTGCCATGGTGCAATCGCCCGGTGAGGGCGCGTCAGGGAGGGAAGGCGTGCGAACCTTCATTGTGCACAATCTTTGAAGCCCAGTTTGCGCAAGATGATGGCCATCGGGCAGAAATTGGTGAAGCCGAACTGGAAGAGGTTGGCGCCCACGAAGGCTGTGAAGGCCAGGGCCCATTTCGACACGAACACGGGGCTGCCCTCAACGCCCAAGGCGAGCGAGGTCATGATGAACAGGCCGGCAACAATGCGAATCATGCGTTCAACGGTCATGGCGGTTTTCCTTCTTTCTTGCGCTCCTGAAGAGCCGGGTACAGGGTGATCAGACGGGTTCGTTGCGGCGGCGATAAGCCGCGTAATACAGAACGGGGATGACCACCAGCGTGAGCAGCGTAGACACCAGGATCCCGAAAATCAGCGAGACGGCCAGGCCATTGAAGATCGGGTCATCCAGGATGAAGAAGGCGCCCACCATGGCGGCGATACCGGTCAGCGCGATGGGTTGGGCCCGCACCGCTGCAGACTCGACCACAGCTTGTTTGAAGGCCACACCGCGTGCTACCTGCAACTCGATGAAGTCCACCAGCAGGATGGAGTTGCGCACGATGATGCCGGCCAGGGCGATCATGCCGATCATGGAGGTGGCCGTGAACTGCGCGCCCAGCAAGGCATGGCCGGGCATCACGCCGATGATGGTCAGGGGAATCGGCGCCATGATGATCAGCGGCGTGCGGTAGGACTTGAACTGCGCCACCACCAGCAGGTAGATCAGGATGAGGCCCACGCCATAGGCTGCGCCCATGTCACGGAAGGTCTCGTAGGTAATCTGCCATTCGCCGTCCCATTTCAGCGCATAGCCGCGGTAGGGATCCGAGGGCTGCTTGATCCAGTATTCGCTGATGCCGCCGGTGTCGGGCAGCGCTGCGGCATCCAGCTTGCTGCGAATCGCAAACAGGCCGTATAGCGGCGAATCCAGTTTGCCGGCCATGTCGCCAAACACGTAGCTCACGGGCAGCAAGTCCTTGCTGAAGAGAGGCTTGTCGATCACGCCGCGCTCCACTTGCACCAGCTCTGACAAAGGCACCAGTTGGCCGTTGGCGGCGCGCATGGGCAGGGCCAGCAGCTTGTCCAGGCCGATCTGTGATTCGCGTGGCAGCTGAATGCGCACAGGCACAGCGATGCGTGACTGACCGTCATGCAAATAGGCTGGGTCTGCGCCGGACAGTGCTGCCTGCACGGCTTGCGCCACGCTGGCGACCGGGATGCCCAAGGATTCGGCGCGTTGACGTTGCACCTTCAAGAATGCGCGGGGCGCATCTTCTTTCAGGCTGGTGTCGATGCCGACGATGTCTGCCGTCTCGCCAAAGGCCTTGGCCATGCGCTGGGCCAGTTGCATGCGGCCGGCTTCATCCGGGCCATACACCTCGGCCACGAGCGGGGACATCACAGGCGGGCCTGGCGGCACTTCCACCACCTTGATGCGGGCGCCATGGCGTGCGGCGATCTTTTCCAGATCGATGCGCAGGCGCTGTGCAATGGCGTGGCTCTTTTCATGGCGATGGTGCTTGTCCACCAGGTTGACCTGCAGATCGCCTTGTTCCGCATCGGCGCGCAAGTAGTACTGGCGAACCAGGCCGTTGAAAGTGATCGGCGAAGCCGTACCCGCGTAACCTTGCAGGTTCATGACTTCGGGCTGCCTGGCGAGGAAGGCGCTCATGTCTTGCAGTGCGGCTTCGGTGTCTTCCAAGGGTGTGCCAGCGGGCATGTCCAGCACCACCTGGAATTCGCTCTTGTTATCAAAAGGCAGCATCTTGAGGATCACGCCCATGCCCGATGAAGGGATGGTGGCCAGCCCCACGGACAACATCAGCGCGGCGATGATGCCCAGCCCCATCGTCCAGCGCTTGCCACGGTGCACCAGCAGGGGCATGAGCACGCGGTTGAACAGGCGATGGACCTTGCTTGCTGGGCCGTCTGGTGCATGGGCCGCTTCGCCGTGCGCCGCCTCATGCGGCTTCATGAGCTTGAGCGCCAGCCAGGGCGTGACCGTGAAGGCGATGCCCAGCGAGATCGCCATGCCCAGGCTGGAGTTGATGGGGATCGGGCTCATGTAGGGGCCCATCAGGCCGCTCACAAAGGCCATGGGCAGCAAAGCCGCGATCACGGTCAGCGTAGCCAGAATCGTCGGGCCGCCCACTTCATCGACGGCTATCGGGATGATCTCTTTGAGTGGCTTGCCGGGCGTCAACTGTTGATGCCGATGGATGTTTTCGACAACCACGATGGCATCGTCCACCAGGATGCCGATCGAGAAGATCAAGGCAAACAGCGAGACGCGGTTGAGGGTGAAGCCCCAGGCCCAGGATGCAAACAAGGTGGCGGTCAAGGTCAGGATCACGGCGGCGCCGACGATCACGGCCTCACGACGCCCCAGTGCCAGTCCAACCAGCAAGATGACGGAGCCGGTGGCGAACGCCAGCTTCTGGATCAGCTTGTTGGCTTTTTCTGCGGCGGTTTCGCCGTAGTCGCGGGTGATGCTCATGTCCACGTTGGCGGGCACGATGGTGTTGCGCAACTCATCGAGGCGATGCCGCACTGCCTTGGCCACGTCCACGGCGTTCTGGCCGGGCTTTTTGGTGACGGTCAGTGTCACGGCGGGGAAGGCCTGGCCGAGGCCCTTTGGTGCAGCGTTTTGAGTCGAACCGGCGCCAGGTGTGAACCAGACATGTCGAGACGCCTGTTGTGCGCCCCATTCGACCTGTGCCACTTCACGCAGGTAAACCGGCTTGCCGTGGCTGACGCCCGCCACCAGGTTGCCCACGTCGTCGGCCGAACGCAGGAACTCGCCGGTTTCGACCGTCAGCATCTGGCTGGTTGCTTGTGGACCAGTACCGGCTTGCAGCACGGCACCGGATGGCAGGCTCAGATTGGCCGCAGTCAGCGCTTGCTGGAGGGAGCCGATGTCCACGCCGCGTTCTTTCAGTCGGCTGGGATCCAGCGTGACCATCACGGCCTGCCCGGGGCCGCCAATCGATTGAACCTCGCGGGTACCGGGCACCCGTTTGATCTCGGCCTCCAGGCTGCGCGCCACGCGCTCCAGTTCAAGAGCGGATTGGGCGTCTCGACCCCACAGCGTGATGGCCAGCACGGGCACATCATCAATGCCCTTGGGCTTGACGATGGGCGGCATGGCGCCCAGGTTGCGTGGCAGCCAGTCCTGACTGGCGTTGAGCACGTCATACAGGCGAACCAGGGCATCCGTGCGTGGCACGCCCACCTTGAACTGCACGGTCAGCACGGCAATACCGGGGCGTGACACCGAATACGTGTGTTCGATGTCGGCAATCTGGCCCAGCACCTGCTCTGCAGGGCCTGCCACCATGTTCTGCACATCCTGGCTGGAGGCGCCAGGGAAGGGCACCAGCACATTGGCCATGGTGACGTTGATCTGGGGTTCTTCTTCGCGCGGCGTGACCAGCACGGCGAACAAACCCAGGAGCATGGCCACGATGGCCAGCAGCGGCGTCAGGGCGTTGAGCTGGAAGGCCTGGGCCAGGCGCCCGGCAACGCCCAGGCGGTCGGGCGCGCTCATGGCTTGGCCGGGCTGGCGTTGGCCAAGCCTGCCTTCAAGGCGTCTGCAGCGATGGTGTCTCCGGCGCGAATGCCACTGAGAACCGTCACGGAACTGGCTTGGGCGCTGACTGGGGCGGTGCGAACCGCTTGCAGCATGAATTGACCTTCCCGGACCACATACACAGCGGTCAGTTCGCCGCGTTTCATCACTGCTGCTGCTGGCACGCTCAAGCCGGTTTCTTGCGCGTTATTGCCAGGTGATGCGCTCGCCATGTCACTGAAGCGCACGCGGCTTGTCTGGCCGGGCAGGGCAGTGGTGGCGGGCAAGTCCAATCGCCATTCGATGGTCTGTGAGACGGCATCTGCGCCAGGAAGAGCTTGAGCGCGGCTGGCGCGCACCCATTGGGCCGATGCGTTGACGTTGCCGCTTGCGGGCAGCAGCACTTCTGTCGATCTGGCGGTTCTGATCCGTTCAGCCAGCGAGGCTGGTACCTGCACCACGGCGCGCATGGCTTGTGGCGCGTAGAGCGTCAGGATGGGGCGCCCTGGCGAGGCCAGATCACCCACGTCAGCCTGCGTGGTCAATACGCGTCCGTCAAAGGGGGCCGTGATGGTGGTGAATCCTTTGGCCAGTGCGGCTTGCGTCTGGCCTGCCTTGGCCGCATTGAAGAGCGCTTGCGCACTTCGCCATTGGGCCTGCGCTGCGTCAAGGGCAGCTGGGCTGATGAAGCCTTGTGACTTCAACGCCTGGCTTCGCTCCCATTGCAGCCTGGCGTTGGTCAATTGCGCGTCAGCCTGCGCGACTTCAGCCTGGCTGCGGGTGAGGGCAGCCTGGGTGTCGCGGGCATCGATTTGCACCAGTGCTTGCCCCGCCTTGACGGTGTCGCCAGCCTTCACAAACAAGGCCGTGATGTTGCCTGGCACCTGTGCGGCCACCGTGCTTTGACGCACAGCCTGAATCATCCCGTCCCATTCCAATACGCCTTCGCGAGCTTGTGATTGCACGCGCAGCGTGGGCACTGTCAAGCCAGGGTTTTGCGCCTGCGTTGGCAAGTTGGCTGCCAACAGGGGGGCCAGCAACAGGAATTTAACGGCATGGTGTCTGGCCATGAAACGCGCTCCTCACACAATACGGTAGGGAGTATACATATACCCAGTGGGGTATGCAAGCGTTCAGAGATTTCAGGACAAGCGAAATCCCGTGACAAATCAATCGATCACCCAGGAATCAACACACTCGAAGCTGGTTTGGCAGGGTCGTAGTAGACCCGCACCTTCTGCCCGACAGGAAAAGGCGCCAGTTCTTGCAGGGCATGTTGCTCATCGAAATGGTTGCGGCCAAAGGCGCGCAGGCGATCACCCGTGTAGCTCACACCGTTGACGGTATAGCGGTAGCGGACTTCGGTGAACCACTCGTGCGTCGGGGTGCCTTGCTGATCGGCCGTTTCATTGCGCGCGCGCGCTTTGGCGACCAGCATCTCGCCCTCCACAGAAGGCCAGTTCGGGCTGGCGCTCTTGATCTGCCAGGCATGCCAGGCGAGGTAAACCGCGCCAACGATGAAGGCGATGATCAGGTACTTGCCAAGGTCGTCGGGCATGGGTGTGGTGTCAGGGTTGCAGTGAAGGCGGTGGGCGTCGTGATTCGAGCGGATTTGCGCGAAGATGGGAGCCTGTTTCTGTCCGTACTGCGCCTGCCGTTTTTCACTTTATGCCTCAAACCACAGCGACTCACAGCCCTTTTTATGCCCATCTGTCGCGTCTGCGCTTCATCAAGCGCTGGGGCTTGATGCGCAATGCGGTGGAAGAGGATGTGGCGCAGCACAGTTGGGAAGTGGCCGTGATCGCGCATGCCCTGGCGGTGATCGCGCGTGATGTGCTGGGCAAGCCCATCGACCCCAATTCAGTGGCAACACGGGCCTTGTTCCATGACGCAACGGAGGCCATCACTGGCGATTTGCCCACGCCCGTGAAGTATTCGCCCGCCATGCGCCACGCCACCCAGAACCTGGAGAGCGAGGTCTGCGAGGAAATGCTGCGC
Organism: Aquabacterium sp.; assembly: GCF_004297345.1. Classification (GTDB taxonomy): domain Bacteria; phylum Pseudomonadota; class Gammaproteobacteria; order Burkholderiales; family Burkholderiaceae_C; genus Aquabacterium. The sequence continues at coordinate 6,102 of NZ_SCTN01000231.1, forward strand.
CTGCTGCCGCCTGCTGTTCGCCCGGCCTTGAGGTCAGCGATGGATCACCATGAGTGGCCGAACGAAGAGGCTCGCCTCATCAAGTCGGCAGACCGCCTGGCCGCCTGGCTGAAGTGCCGCGCCGAGCTGCGTTATGGCAACAAGGAGTTCGAACAGGCCACCATCCAGGTCAAATCCAAGATTGATGAACACATGACGCCTGAGGTGCGGTACTTCCTCGATACCTTCGGCTCGGCTTTCGAGCTGACGCTGGACTCCCTGATGCAAGGGGAGTGATGCATTTGACCTCGCGCGGCCCCTCCTGGCGAGACGTGCTGGCCGGCCTGTCTGTGGCCGGTTTGTTGTTGCCTGAGGCGGTGGCTTATGCAGGCATCGGCAACATGCCACCACAGGCCGGCGTGCTGGCCCTGTTCATGGGCTTGTTGAGTTATGCCTTGCTGGGTAGCAGCCGGTTTGCGATTGTCTCGGCAACGTCGTCATCTGCTGCCGTGTTGCTGGCCGCGACGGGTTCTCTGGCGAGCATGAACACGCTTGTGCGCATGGAGTTGGCCGCTGGCCTGGTCTTGCTGACCGGGCTGCTGTTTGTGCTGGGTGCCGTGGCCAAGGTGGGGGCTGTATCGGCCTTCATCTCCAAGCCTGTGCTCAGAGGCTTTGCCTTTGGGCTGGCCTTGATCATCATCGTCAAGCAACTACCCAGGCTATTGGGGGTGGTGGTACCTGGGCATGACGCGCAATCGGTGCTCAGTGGCGTGCTGATGAACAATGCTCATTGGCATGGCCCCAGCATGATCATGGGTGGGGCGGCCCTGTTGGCCTTGTATGCGTTTTCGCGCTTGGGGCGACACTGGCCGGGCGCTCTGATGGTGATGCTGGCAGGGATCGCCTTGCAGCATCACCTGCATCTGGCCGATCAAGGGGTGGTGCCGGTCGGTGTGATCGAGTTGCATCTGAACCAGCCAGCGTGGCCATCTCTGCAGCGTGAGCAATGGCTGCGCCTGGGCGAGCTGGCCGTGGCGATGGTGCTCATTCTGTACGCCGAGTCATACGGCGCGATACGCAGCCTGGCTATCAAGCATGGTGATGAGGTTCAGCCCAATCGGGACCTGCTGGCACTTGGTGTGGCCAATGTGCTGAGCAGCATCGTGCATGGCATGCCAGTTGGTGCGGGTTATTCCGCCAGTGTGACCAATGAATCAGCGGGAGCACAGTCCCGCTGGGCCGGACTGATCGCGCTGCTGGTGCTGCTGGTCGTAGCGTTCAGCTTGCTGCCTGTGGTGGCGCAGATGCCCGAGCCCGTGCTGGCCGCCATAGTGATCCATGCCGTGGCCCACATGCTGGATCCCCGTTCGTTCAAACCGTATTTTGTCTGGCAGCGCGATCGCCTGGTGGCCATGCTCGCGGTGGCTGCCGTCTTGTGGTTGGGGGTGCTGGACGGCTTGCTGGCTGCCATCGGGATCAGTTTGTTCATGACCCTGCGAGGGCTGGCGCAGGCTCACGTGGCGGTGTTGGGGCGGCTGGACGAGGGGCACGATTTCATCGATGTGAAATTGTCTCCGCTGGTGCGGCAGGAAGAGGGCCTGTTGATCGTGCGTCCTGAAGCGCCGATGTTTTTTGGCAATGTCGAAAGCCTGATGGCGCAGATTCGCACGGCATGGCGGCGCTGCCCGGGGGCGCAATGTCTGATCCTCAGCCTGGAGGAATCCTCCGATCTGGACGGCAGTTGCGTGGAAGCGATGAAGGAATTGAGTGCGGAGTTGTCCAGCGCAGGGCAATTGTTGATCGTGGCGCGTCTCAAAAGCCGGGCTTATATCGTTTTGCGGCGCGCGGCCTTGTCTCACAGCACGCTGACCATGCTCAGCATTGATGACGCGGTCAAGCTGGGGCGAGCGCAATTGCCATCATCACGGCCACCGCTGCAGCCCTCGCCTTTACCCCCCTGACTCGGCATCAGCACCATTCGCCGACTTGGTGCGCTTATTGCTTCAACCTTGGCTTACACAAAACATTTCGCCTGAGGTTGTTTCATGAAGTCGTTTATCCGCGCGGCAGAAATCTGGTTGCCCGCTCAAGATCACACATTGCTCGAATTTGGTGCGGGCCTGTTTGGCGATGCCTTGAGTTTTGGTGCGCTCAGCCGGAGCATGTGCTTTGGCCGCGCTGAGGGCTTGCCCGGCGAGGCCTGGGAGCAAGGGCATCCCGTTTTGCTCAAGCAATTCGATGAGTTGAATTTTCGCCGCGCCGGTGCCGCGCACATGGCGGGATTGACCTGTGCCGTGGCCTTGCCCTTCTTCCATGCTGGCGAACTGTCTGCTGTGGTGACCTTGCTCGGTGGCGATGACCAGGCCAGCCAAGGTGCGATGGAGTTGTGGCGCAACGACCCGAGAATCAGTTCGGACATCACCTTGCTGGATGGCTATTACGGCGGCTTGCCCCCAGCGTTCGAGCAACTGTCGCGTGATGCCTATCTGCCTCGCGGCATGGGCTTGCCGGGCATGGCCTGGCAGCGCGACGAAGCGGTCATGCTGGGACAGGCTGACGCCAGCACCAGCTTCTTGCGAGGAGAAGCCGCTACCGATGCCGGCATTTGCCGCGCGATGGCTTTGCCTTGCCATTCCAGCACAAACGCCAGTTATGTCTTGATGCTCTTGTCCGGTACGTCCACGCCTGTGGCGCGTCGCATGGAACGCTGGGTTCATGACAGGAACACGGCCCGATTGGTGCTGGCGGGCGGCCATTGCGAAGTGCAAGGGGATTTGGGCAATGTGGTGACGGCCCTGAGCCTGAGCGACGTTGATGCGCCCATCCGGCAACTGGTCAGCGAGGGCGTGCCGACCTTGACCGATGCGGCCCAGCAATGGACCGGGCCATGGGGGCAGGCTGCGGCCAAAGCGGGCGTGCAGGGTTGCCTGTGCTTGCCCGTTCTGGTGGAGGACAAGGTGACGGAGTTTGTGGCGCTCTACCTGTGAGCGTGCCCCCTGGCCTGCGTAAACGCCTGTAAACGTGCCGGCTGCTGTCGACAAGGGGGGCGTCGCGCGCGTTAAATGGAGATCTTCACAACTGGAGTGTCATGATGATGAAGAAACTCCTGCTTTCCCTGGCTGTTCTGGGCTCGGTGCCGGCGTTCGCTGAAACGAACGTGGGTATCTCGATCGGCATCAACCAACCAGGGGTGTATGGCCGTATCAATATCGGCAACTACCCCGAACCCGTGGTGGTGTACCCCCAACCCGTGATCGTGCAACCTACGCCGGTGGCTGCCTACCAAAGCCCGATCTACCTCTATGTGCCGCCGCAGCATCAGCAAGACTGGCGCCGCTATTGCAGTCGCTATAGTGCATGCGGGCAACCGGTGTTTTTCGTTCGGGAAGAGTGGATCAGGGATCGTTGGGCGCACGAACATGAGCGCGACCCGCGGTTCGGACCATCTGACAGACGTGAGCATGGTCGTGGCAATGCATACGGCCATGACCAGGAGCATCGCGACCACGGGCGCGGGCATGACCGACGTGATCGTGACCGTGACTGAGTGATGGACCTTGTATACCGAGATGACGCTGTGCTCACCGCAGCGCAGGTGATTGACCTTTACCAGCGCTCCACGCTAGGCGAACGACGACCCATCCACCGGCCGGACATCTTCGAGGGCATGCTCAGGCATGCCAATGTGTTGGTGACGGCCTGGGCGGGTGACAAGCTGGTTGGCCTGTCGCGCACCTTGACCGATTTCACCTATGTCGCTTACCTGGCCGATCTGGCTGTGGATGAGGGCTGCCAGCATCAGGGTATTGGCACACGCCTGGTTGAAGAAACCCGCAAGCGCCTGCAACCAGAGTGCATGGTGGTGCTGCTTGCCGCGCCCAAAGCCAATGAGTACTACCCCAAGCTCGGCTTTGAGCACAATCCGCGGGCCTGGGTGTTGCCAGGTACGAAAACCGCGTGACGATGTTTGTTGCGTTGGTTGGTAACGCCATGTGTTTATCGTTCTATTTTGTTTGTTGCGGCAATTTGATTGCCATGTCCTGGTAAATGGTGGTTATTATTTTGGCGCCATCGGTGCCTTTGATATCCGTTATCGGTGCCAGGTCATTCACCACAAACATCAAGGAACGGTTATGCCATCTATTCCTGTCAGCAGACAGAGTGCCTGGACCTATTGGTCCAAGGGGCTCATCGCCGCCACCAATCTGGACATGGGCGCCGAAGCGAGCGATTCGACAAAATTGTTGGCCAACCTGGCCGTCAAACGAGGCCACAACGCCATTCGTCTGTGGTTTGGATGGGCTGGTCGTAACTCGATTCTGGAGCCCGATATCACCGCCATTGCGCAATCCAGCGCTGGTTGGGACAGCACGGCGATGACCAATCAGGCCTGGGGTGATGCCACGATCACCTATGCGGCCGTCGCAGCACAGATCACGAAGATCCTGGATACCTGTAAAAACTTGGGAATCGGCGTGTTCCTGGTCACTGACTACAGTCAAGGTGGGGGTGGCAAGTTGTGGGACCCCGCCAGCGGCTACGCCAACAATCTGCGCCAGTTCTGGCTCAAGACCTATGCCAAGTGGGGGACGCATTCGGCCTTGATTGGTCTGGACATCATCAATGAACCAGGCTTGCCCAGCGATGACCTCACATTTGCGCAGATACAGGCGCAAACCAATGGCTGGCCTCAGTTGGCGCAGGCCATCGTGAACGACATCCGGGGCTACGAAACCAACGCGGGCATCACCTCGTTGCCGTTGATCGTGGAAGGCGTGTACTCCGGCAATCCCAAGTCTCTGGGCGTGTTTGATGGCCCCAGCTTCAACGCCACGACTGGTCCTTTCCTGAAAGACCCGCAAAAGAAGATCGTCTATTCGTTCCATCACTACGACCCAGGTTGCTTTACGCATCAGGGTGTCAATGAGTGGTCATATGAAGAAGTCGGTGCGGTCTACCCGCTGCCCGGTGTCGTGCAAGCCTCGTACTGGTATGACGGCATACCGAACTACGAGTTGCGCACCTACAGCGCTGTGAGCGACATTCAAGCGGGCATCCAAGGTGCGGCCGATTTCGGACGCAAGTTTGGTGTGCCGATCTTTGTGGGCGAGTTCTCGGCGGTTCAGCCCAATCTCAATCAGGTCTACCCGGTGTTGCCGTCTTCACGCAGCACGGTCTATCCCAACCAGCGGGTGTCCGAGATTCAGAACACGGTGCCATGGCAGGCGCCTTTGCTCGACAGGCTGACCACTGTCCGCAGCCAGGCTGATTTCGATGCCTTGTCAGCAGATGACCGCAATGGGGCTTTTGGTCTGTTCGGCGCAACCAAGCGGCGCTGGATCACCCGTCTGGAAGTGGGCACGGACGGCTACATGACGGCCACTTTGGCCCACGTGAATACCCCCAACGATGCACTCGGAACAGGCTTTCGCGTGTCGTCTTGTCCCAAGACACTGGCGCAGTTGAAGGCGGCTTATCCGAACGAGTTCACCAACGCCACGGCCACGAGTGGCTACAACAGCTGGGCCAGCGCTGGTTCCCCCATGACCAAGGAGTTTTTCAGTCAACCCAATGCGCGCGTCGTTGGCCCGACCAATGCTGTCGCTGCGTCCTTGCTGCTGGCTACGGCTCAGCAAGTCACGCTGACACGTCACGCCTACACCATTCGCTTCAAGGCACCCGCTGGCGCCGTGGCGGGAACGGTGCTCCAGGGCGCTGATTGCGTCGTGCCGTCGGGCACGGGTACAAGCGCCACGATCACCATGCCGATCGCTTTGTTGTGGCTGGAGTCACCCAGAACGGCCGCTCAGATTGACATGGCCCGCTTCACCTACGTGAGAGACCTGATCTACACATGGCAGGCCAATGGTTTCAGCTGGGCCTGGTTTGCTGACGATACCGAATCGTCGGCTGGCTACGTTGGCTGGCGCGCTTCGAAATCCATCAGCGAGCTGCTGTCCACGGCAACGTCCGGTCGCAAACTGACTTCTCGCGTTTGAAGTCGGATCATCATCAAGAATAGGGATAGATCATGGA